>JBFKMA010000181.1:0-5305 GCA_041630175.1 Albidovulum sp. | reverse complement strand
GCGGCTACCACGTCTTCATGCGGGCGCTGCCCGTGGTGCTGGCCGCCCGGCCCGCGGCGCAGGTGGTGATCGTCGGCGGCGACGGGCAGAGCTACGGCGCCTCGCCCGGCAAGGGCCGGACCTGGAAGCAGGTCTTCCTCGACGAGGTCGGGGGCCGCCTCGACCTGAACCGGGTGCATTTTCTCGGGCATGTGGCTTACGCGGATTTCCTCGCGCTGCTGCAGGTCACGCGGGTCCATGCCTACCTGACCTATCCCTTCGTCCTGTCCTGGTCGATGCTCGAGGCGATGAGCGCCGGCGCGCTCGTCGTCGGCTCGCGGACGCAGCCGGTGGCGGAGGTGATCCGCGATGGCGAGAACGGAAGGCTCGTGGATTTCTTCGACATCGCCGGCTGGAGCCATGCGCTGACCGGGGCGCTCGCCGACCCCGAGGCCGCCGCGCCGCTGCGCGAAGCCGCCCGCGCGACGATCCGCGACCGCTACGATCTGAAGCGGCACTGCCTGCCGAAGCTGATCGACTTCGTCGAAGGCGGTGCCGCGACCGGCCCCGCCGACCGTCCCGCGGCCGCGACGCAAGGCCGACCCTAGACGGCCGGGCTGTGCCCCGCCTTCGACAGCTCATAGGCGTCGAAGGCCCGCGCGATCATGCGGGTGAGCGGCCGGGCGCGTTCGGGGATCGAGAAGCCGGCCGGGCTGACCTCGACCATGTCGCCGAATCCCCGCGCCGCCGCGGCGAAGAGCGCGTCGAGCTCGGCCGTGGTCGCGCCAAAGTCGCGACGCATCTCCTCCGCGTCGATGCGGAAATCGCACATCAGCGCCTCGATCATCCGCGCGCGCAGCAGGTCCTGGCCCGCGAAGGCATGCCCGCGCGTGGTGGAGAAGCGCCCCTCGCGCACCGCCTTGACATGCGCCGCGGTGCCGGGCGCGTTCTGCGCATAGCCTTGGGGAAAGCGCGAGATGGCCGAGGCGCCAAGCCCGATCAGCGCCGGCGCGGTATCATCGGTATAGCCCTGGAAGTTCCGCTTGAGCCGCCCCTCGCGCGCCGCCACCGCGAGCCCGTCGGAGGGCAGCGCGAAATGGTCGATGCCGATCTCGGCATAGCCGTCGGCGACGAAGAGTTCGCGGGCGGTCTCGAAGAGGTGGAGCCGTTCCTCGGCGCGCGGCAGCGAATCCGACGGGATCATCACCTGCCGCCGCGCCATCCAGGGCACATGGGCGTAGCCGTAAAGCGCCACCCGGTCCGGGCTAAGCGACAGGAGCTTCTGCACCGAGGCGGCGATACGCTCGGTCGTCTGGTGCGGCAGGCCGAAGAGGATGTCGGCATTGAGCGAACGGATGCCACGGGCGCGGATCATGTCCACGGCGGATTTCGTGAGCTCGAAGCTCTGATCGCGGCCGATCGCCTTCTGGATCGCCGGATCGAAGTCCTGGACGCCGATCGAGGCGCGGTTCATCCCGGCGGCGGCGAGCGCGTCGAGGCGCGCGCCGTCGATCTCGTTCGGGTCGATTTCGACCGAGAACTCGGCGCCGGGCCCCATCGGCGCCACATCGAAGATCGCGGCGGACAGTTCGCCCATCAGGTCGGCCGGGATCAATGTCGGCGTGCCGCCGCCCCAGTGCAGGCGCGACAGCGTGACGCCGGGGGGCAGATGCGCCTTGAGCAGCCGGAGTTCGGCTTTCAGCGTCTCGACATAGGCGCGCACCGGCTCGTCCGAGGTCGTGCCCTGGGTGCGACAGGCGCAGAACCAGCAGAGCCGCCGGCAGAACGGCACGTGAATGTAGAGCGAGATTCGCGCGTTTTCGGGAATCGCCTCGATCCAGGTCCGAAAATCTTCCGGTCCGGTGAGCGTATTGAAGTGCGGGGCCGTCGGATAGCTCGTATAACGCGGTACACGCGCGTCAAATAGTCCGAGCCGAGCCAGTTGCGATTCTGCTGTCATCCGCATAGCGTTAGGCGCCGCCAGGTTCCGCCACTTTGACCCAGATCAAAACAGAGATGACCATTCAGGAAATTCCCCACTCTGCGCCGAACTGCGGCAACTGTCCGATCCGGTTCCGGGCCGTCTGCGCGCGCTGCGAGACCGACGAGCTCGCCGCGCTCGACGCGATCAAGTACTACCGCAGCTTCGAAGCCGGGCAGACGCTGATCTGGTCGGGCGACCGGATGGATTTCGTGGCCTCCGTGGTCTCCGGGGTGGCGACGCTCAGCCAGGTGATGGAGGACGGGCGCACCCAGACCGTGGGGCTGCTCTTTCCGGCGGATTTCGTCGGGCGGCCGGGTCGCGACATCGCGCCCTACAATGTCGTCGCCACGACCGACCTCCTGATGTGCTGCTTCCGCAAGAAGCCGTTCGAGGAGATGATGACCTCGACCCCGCATATCGGGCAGCGCCTCCTCGAAATGACGCTCGACGAGCTTGACGCGGCGCGGGAATGGCTGCTGCTGCTCGGCCGCAAGACCGCGCGGGAGAAGATCGCGAGCCTTCTCGCGATCGTGGCGCGGCGGGATTCCTCGCTGAAGCTGCAGTCGCCGAGCGGCAGGATCGTGATCGACCTGCCGCTCACGCGCGAGGCGATGGCCGACTATCTCGGCCTGACGCTCGAAACCGTGAGCCGGCAGATCTCGGCGCTGAAACGCGACGGACTGATCGAACTCGCCGGCAAGCGGCATGTGACGATCCCGGACTTCCACCGGCTGCTCGAAGAAGCGGGCGACGATTCCGATGGCGGGGTCGTCGGCTGAGGCGCGGCGCGACCCTCGGGGAGGGTCGGTGCACAGCGCCTGACCCTCGACTCTATTGACGACGGGACCGCGCCTGTTAACCTCGGCCGTGCTGAAGTCGGCAGGCAGTCAGCTGAAACGGTGTGTGCCGTATCTATCTCTTGGTTCACGGAGGTAAGTATGGAGCACAGGACCACGCGGCGGGCCCGCACGATTCGGCAATCCCTCAGCGCAGACGCGTTCCGGCAGGAGGCCCGGCCGGGCCCGCGGGCGCAGTTCGGCTTCCTCGACACGGGCGATCTGGACTTCCTCAAGGCGCGGGTCGTCGAACTGCTCGCCGAGTACGGCGTCGTCGTGCTGCATCCCGGGGCGCGGCAGGCCCTGCTCGCGGCCGGCGCGAAGGAGGGCACCGGCGCCGACCGGCTGCGGCTGCCGCGCGAGATGATCGCCGAGGCGCTGGCGGCCACGCCGAGGAGCGCCCGGCTCGCGGCCAAGAGCCGCGACCTCGACCTCGCGCTGCCGCGGCCCGATGGCGGCTTCGTCATGCGCACCGGGACAGGGGCACATGGCTATGTCGATCCGCGCGATTCGAAGTACCGCAACATGGACATCGCCGCGGTGGACGAGATCGCCGCCGTGGCCAACACGCTCGACGAGGTCGGGTTCATCGCCCATCCCTTCGTCCATGGCGTGCCGGAGAAGACCGCCGACATCCACAGCTACGGCCGGCTCATCGCGCGCACCGACAAGCATGTCTGGATGCAGCCCTATCAGTGGGAGAATGTCGACTACCTGATGCGGATCGCCGCGATCGCGGCCGGGGGCGAGGCCGAGCTGCGCGCCAACCCGATCACCAGCGCGATCACCTGCTCCTTCACACCCTTGGAGTTCAAGTACATGGACACCGAGGTGATCATCGCGGCCGGAAGGTACGGCGTGCCGCTTCACGCCTGCTCGCTACCCTCCTCGGGCGGCACCGCGCCGCTGTCGGTGCCGTCGATGGCGATCATGGCGGCGGCCGAGATCGTCGGCATGACGGTGATGGCCCATGTTCTGGCGCCCGGCATTCCGGTCATCGCGACGCCCTTGATGTTCACGCTCGACATGCGCACGGGAAGCGCGCTGCAATCCTGCGTCGAGAGCCTGCAGGCGGCGAACATGTCGATCCAGCTCATGAAGGACGGCTTCGGGATGCTGGCCCATACCTACGGCTCGGGTTCGGACACGCCGGACGTGGATCACCAGTCGATGGCCGAGCGCGCGCTGATCACCGAGACCGTGGCGCTCGCCGGGGCCGATATCCTCGGCGGCGTCGGGCAGCTCGAATGCGCCACCGTGTTCAGCCCGGTCCAGGCGGTTCTCGACAACGAGTTGGGCGCGATGATGCGGCGCTTCATCCGCAAGCCGTCGCTCGGGACGTCCGACCTGAACTGGGAGGAGATGCTGCGCATCCGTCCCGGCGGGCATTTCCTTGACAGCCCGCATACGATCGAGACCTGCCGCGACCAACTCACGCCGGGCGTATTCCTCCGCCAGGGCCGGGACGACTACGAGAAGTCGGGTCGCCACACCGCTTTCGAGGCGGCGCGCGAGGCGGCGCTTGCCGCCATCGCAGCGGCACCGGAGGAAGGCGTCTTGAACGAAGACCAACTGAAGGAAATCGCGGCGCTCGCGGCGCATGCCGACGAACATATCGTCGCGGCCTATGCGGGCGCGGTCGAGGTGATCTGATCGCCGCGCGGCGCGGCGCGGCGCGGCGCGGAGCGGCTGCACCGGCGCCCTCGTCTCTGCTAGACTGGCTGCACCCCTGTCGGCCCCGGAGGTGCAAATGGAGTTACTGGCAGTCAGCGTCGGTCAGCCGCGCGCCGTGGCGTATAACGGCAAGGAGGTCGAAACCGGCATCTGGAAGACGCCTGTCGACGGCCCCCGGATGGTGTGGCGGACGGATACCGACGGTGACCGGCAGGCCGATCTCACCCTTCATGGCGGCGTTCACAAGGCGGTCTACGCCTTTCCGGTTGAGCATTACGGTTACTATCAGGACCGCTTCGGGCCGGGGCCGTTTGGCTTCGGACATTTCGGCGAGAACCTGACCGTGCGCGGGATGGACGAGGACGAGGTACGCATCGGCGACCGCTTCCGTATCGGCGGCGCGCTTCTCGAGGTCTCGCAGCCGCGTTCGCCGTGCTTCAAGTTCGGCCTTCGCATGGGATCACGCGAGGCGATAAAGGCCTGCCTCGCCAGCGGCCGGACCGGCTTCTATCTGCGCGTTCTGGAAGAGGGCGAGGTTGCCGCCGGAGACCGGATCGAAGCCGAGCACTGGGACGAGACCGCGCCGAGCGTCGCGGAGGTGCATCGGCTCTACTATTTCGACCGGGCCAATATTGCCGGACTGAAGCGCGCGGCACGCTGCGCTGCCTTGGCGCCCGGCTTCAAGGACGAATTTGTCAGGCGTTTAGGTGACCTTGGACCTCCCGGCGATGTTTCGGGATGACCGAGGCGGCATCGGCGGCGCCGGCATGGTTTACGCCGTCCCCGCCCCGGCCTAACCTGACGCCCGACCCGAATCCCGACGAGGCCCCAT
>JBFKMA010000180.1:0-5318 GCA_041630175.1 Albidovulum sp. | reverse complement strand
GCCTGCGAGGGCGTGAAGGTCAAGCCGAACCGCGTCGGCGGGCTCACCAAGGCGCTGCAGATCCGCGACTTCGGCGTCTCGGTCGGCTGGCAGATGCATGTCGAGGACATTGGCGGCTCGGCTTTGGCCGACACCGCGGCGATCCATCTCGCCAGTTCCACGCCCGAGGCCAACCGACTGGCGAGCTGGCTCTGCCACTATCACCTCTCTGTCGATCCGGTGCCAGGCCAGGGCGCGCGCAACCAAGGCGGCTTCGCGACGCCGCCCTCGACGACCGGCCTTGGCGTCACCCCCGAAGTCGAGCGGCTGGGCGATCCGGTCGCGGTTTATGAGGTCTCGAGATGAAGATCACCCGGCTCACGCTCTGGGACGTGCCGCTCACGAGCCACGTCGCCTATCACATGGCCGGCGGCAAGACCTGTGACACGGTCACCTCGGTCGTGCTGCGCGTCGACACCGATGCCGGCGTCGAAGGCTGGGGCGAGGTCTGCCCGATCCCGCATTACCTGCCCGCCTATCCGCAAGGCGTGCGCCCGGCGCTGGAATACCTCGCGCCGGTGGTGATCGGCGCCGACCCGGTCGGGCCGGAGGCGCTGATGGCCCGCGCCGAGGCTTGGCTGCAGGGGCACCCTTACGCCAAGTCCGCGCTCGACATCGCGCTTTGGGACATCACCGGCAAGGTCGCGGGGCTGCCGCTCTTCGCGCTCCTCGGCGGCCGGCAGATGGCGGACATGCCGCTCTACCACTCCATCACCTGCGTGGCGCCCGAGGAGATGGCCCGCATCGCGCGCGAGGCGAAAGCCGAGGGGATCGGCCAGTTCCAGGTCAAGCTCGGCGCCGACAATGACTGGCAGGCCGATGTCGCGCGCCTGCGCCTCGTGCGCGAGGCGGTGGGCGAGGGGCCGCTGGTCTATGGCGACTGGAACTGCGGCGCCACAAGGCTCGACGCGACGCGGGTGGGCAAGGCGGTGGCGGGCATGGACGTGATGCTCGAACAGCCCTGCGCGACCCTGGAGGAATGCGCCGCCGTCCGCGCCGCCACCGGCCTGCCGATGAAGATCGACGAGAACGGCCACGATACCGCCTCGCTTCTGAAGGCTTACGAGCTTGGCTGCATGGATGCCGTCGCGCTGAAACTGTCGAAATTCGGCGGCCTCGGCGCGACGCGCCGGGCGCGCGACCTCTGCCTGCATCTCGGGGCGAAGATGTGCATCGAGGATACCTGGGGCTCTGATGTCACGACCGCGGCGCTCCTCCATCTCGCCGCCGCGACGCCTGAGCGGATGGTGCTGAACACCTGCGACCTCTCGGGCTATGTCGGCCCGCGCCTCGACCCCGAGGCGCCGATGCGGCGGAACGGCCGCATCGCCCCGCCCCAAGGGCCGGGCCTCGGTGTCGCCCCCGACGCGGATACACTCGGCCAGCCCGTGGCCATCATCGACTAGGAGACCCCAAATGCTCGACAAGACCGTGATGCAAGACTGGGGCGACCGCGCCGGCGCCGTCCTGCCGGCCGGGGGCTTCGGCAATTTCGACCCCTCGGTCTTCATCCGCGAGGGCCGGGGCGCCCGCGTCTGGGACGAGGACGGAAACGAGTATGTCGACTACCTGATCGGCTCGGGCCCGATGCTTCTCGGCCATGGCCACCCGGAGGTCCTCGAGGTCGTCGCGGAACAGCTGCCGAAGGGCATGACCTTCTTCGCCAACAGTACGGCGGGCGTCGAGCTTGCCGAGGAGATCTGCCGCGCGGTTCCTTGCGCCGAACAGGTGCGGTTCCTGTCATCGGGCGGCGAGGCCGACATGTATGCGATGCGGCTCGCGCGCGCCTACACCGGACGCGACAAGATCCTCAAGTTCGAGGGCGGCTATCATGGCATGTCCGCCGAGGCGCAGATGAGCCTCGCGCCGACGCGGCTGGTGAACTTCCCGCAGGCCGTGCCCGACAGCGCCGGGATACCGGAAGCCGTTAGGGGCGAGATGCTGATCGCGCCCTTCAACGATCCCGATTACCTCGAAAGCCTCTTGGCCGAGCACGGCGACCAGATCGCCGGCATTATCGTCGAGCCTTTGCAGCGGATCATCCCGCCCGCGCCGGGCTTCCTTCAGGCGGTGCGCGAGCTTTGCGACAAATACGGCATCGTGCTGATCTTCGACGAGGTCGTGACCGGCTTCCGCTTCGCCTATGGCGGCGCGCAGGAGGCCTACGGCGTGACGCCCGACCTCTGCACGCTCGGCAAGATCATCGGTGGCGGCTTCCCGCTGGCGGCGGTGGCGGGGCGGAAGCCGATCATGGACCATTTCGACAAGGCGATCGTCGGGCCAGAGAAATGGCTGATGATGCTCGGCACGCTCTCGGGCAATCCGGTCGCGGCCGTGGCGGGGCTGAAGACGATGGAGATCCTGCGCCGCGACGGCGCCTACGAGATGCTCAATGCGCATGGCGTGCGCCTGCAGGCGATGTTCCGCACCCATCTCGACGCCGCCGGTGTCGCGCACCGCATCGTCGGCCACCCGACGCTCTTCGACGTGGTCTTCACCGACAAGGACGTCCGCACCTATCGCGACGTGCTCGCCGCGGACGCCAAGGCCGGCGCCCGGTTCAACGCGGTCCTGCGCGAGAACGGCGTCTTCAAGTCGCCGGGCAAGGTCTATCCGAGCCTCGCGCTGACCGAAGCGGATTTCGAACTGACCGAGGCCGCGATCGAGCGCGCCGTGCAGGCGCTCGCGGGGTAGGGCCTTGGGTCAGAGCCGCCTGCGGGCGCGCAAAGCCGCCTGGATCGTGCCGTCGTCGAGATAGTCGAGCTCGCCGCCGATCGGCACGCCCTGGGCGAGCGAGGTGACGGCGACGCCGCTGCCCTCCAGCGCCTCGGCGATGTAATGGGCGGTGGTCTGGCCGTCCACGGTGGCGTTGAGCGCAAGAATCACTTCGGTGATGCCGTCGTCTCGGATGCGCGCGAGCAACTTCGGGATCCTGAGTTCCTCCGGCCCCACTGCGTCGAGCGCCGAGAGCGTGCCGCCGAGCACGTGGTAACGCCCCTTGAACGCCTGTCCGCGCTCCATCGCCCAGAGGTCGGCGACGTCCTCGACGACGCAGATCTCGCCCGTCGCGCGGCGCTCGTCTCGGCAGATGTCGCAAAGTTCGGTCGTGCCGATATTGCCGCAGACCGTGCATTCCCGCGCCGTCGCGGCGACCTCGGCCAGGGCCTGCGCCAGGGGCGCCATGACCTGGCCGCGCTTCTTGATCAGGTGCAGCACCGCGCGGCGCGCGGAGCGCGGACCGAGCCCCGGCAGACGGGCCATCAGCTCGATCAGCGCCTCGATGCCGCGGGTCGCGTCCGACACGTCAGAACGGCAGCTTCACGTCGGCCGGCAGGCCCAGCGACTGCATCATCTTGCTCTTTTCGTCGACCATGCGTTCCTCGGCGCGCTTCTGGGCGTCCTTGATCGCGGCGAGGATCAGATCCTCGACCACTTCCTTCTCCGAGGGCTGGAAGATCGACGGGTCGATATCGAGCGACTTGAGTTCCCCCTTGGCCGAGCAGCTGGCCTTGACGAGGCCCGCGCCGCTTTCCCCGGTGACGGTGATGCGGTCCATCTCCTCGGTGAGCTGGGCCATCTTGGCCTGCATCTCCTGCGCGGTCTTCATCATCTTGGCCATGTCGCCAAGACCGCCGAGCCCGCCCAAACCTTTCAGCATGTCCTTCTCCTCAATTGTCCTCGAACGGGTCCCATTCGTCCTCGACCTCGGGCAGGGCTTCCGCCTGCGCCTCGGCCTGAACCGCGTCGGGTGTCCTGATAGCGGTGATTTGCGCGTTCGGGAAGGCCGCGAACACCGCCTCCACCAGCGGATTGTCGCGCGCCTTCTCCTTCGCCGCCAGTTCCTTCGCGTCGCGCGCCTCGGCGATCGTGTTCGCGCCGCCGCCCGAGACGACGGAGACCCCCCAGCGCACCCCGGTCCAGCCTTGCAGCCGCCCGGCCAGCGTCGCGGCGAGGTCGCGCGGCGCGTCCGCGGTCGGCTCGAACTCGATCCGGCCGGGGGCGTAGTGGACGAGGCGGATGTGGTTTTCGACCTCCAGCAGCAGCTTGACGTCGCGGTTGGCGCGGATCAGCTCGACCACCGCCGGGAAGCTCGCATAGCGCGCGAGCGCCACGTCCGGCGCGGTGGCGAGCGCGGTGGCGGCGCCCGAGGCGGTGGGCGCCGAGGTGACGGCGGCGCGGGGCGCCGAATGGGTCGGCGCGGTCGAGGCGGCCGGGCCGCGCCCCTGCGGCGCCGGGCCGGGGCCCTCGGCAAGCCGCCGCATGAGTTGCTCGGGATCGGGCAGGTCGGCGACATGGGTGAGCCGGATCACCGCCATTTCGGCGGCCATCATGGCGTTCGGGGCGGCGGCCACCTCTTCGAGCGCCTTCAGGAGCATCTGCCACATCCGCGTCAGCACCCGCATCGGCAGCGCCCCGGCCATGGCGAGCCCGCGGGCGCGTTCCTCGGGCGGCACGGTCGGGTCGTCGGCGGCCTCGGGCGTGATCTTGATGACGCTGACCCAGTGGGTGATCTCGGCGAGATCGCGCAGAACCGCCATCGGGTCCGCACCGTCGGCATATTGCGACCCAAGCTCGTTCAGGGCACCCGCCGCATCGCCCTTGAGGATCAGGTCGAAGAGGTCCAGGACCCGGCCGCGGTCGGCCAGGCCGAGCATGGCGCGGACCTCGTCGGCCGTGGTCTCGCCCGCGCCGTGCGAGATCGCCTGGTCGAGCAGCGAGGTCGCGTCGCGGGCCGAGCCTTCGGCGGCGCGGGTGATGAGCGCCAGCGCGTCGTCGGTGATCGCGGCCTTCTCGGCGGTGGCGATCCTGCGCAGGAGCGCGATCATCACCTCGGGCTCGATCCGGCGCAGGTCGAAGCGCTGGCAGCGCGACAGGACCGTGACCGGCACCTTGCGGATCTCCGTCGTGGCGAAGATGAACTTCACATGCGCGGGCGGTTCCTCCAGCGTCTTCAGGAGCGCGTTGAACGCGCTCGTCGAGAGCATGTGGACCTCGTCGATGATGTAGATCTTGTAGCGCGCCGAGGCGGCGCGGTAGTGCACGCTCTCGATGATCTCGCGGATGTCGTTCACGCCGGTGCGCGAGGCCGCGTCCATCTCCATCACGTCGACATGGCGGCCTTCCATGATCGCCACGCAATGTTCGCACTTGCCGCAGGGATCGGTCGTCGGCCCGCCCGTGCCGTCGGGTCCGACGCAGTTCATCCCCTTGGCGATGATCCGCGCGGTCGTGGTCTTACCGGTGCCGCGGATGCCGGTCATGATGAAGGCCTGCGCGAT
>JBFKMA010000179.1:0-5334 GCA_041630175.1 Albidovulum sp. | reverse complement strand
CGCTCGGCCAGCACGCCGTGTCCTGTCACTTCCCCGGCCCCCTCGTTCCCGCGAAGAGGACCGCCGAACCCGCCTGAGCCGCTTTCCGCTGCCCGCCTACGTCTCTCTCGCCACGTCCTTGTGCACGATGACGTCGCATTGCGGGTAGGTTTCGATGATCTTGCGCCGCAGTCCGGCGCCGATCCCGTGGGCCTCGCGGAGCGTCTGGTCGCCGTCGAGTTCGATATGGATGTTCACGAAGACGCGGCTTCCGGCCATCCGCGTCTTGAGGTCGTGAAAGCCCCGCACGCCGGGCCAGTCGCGGGCGATGGCGGCGATGGCCTCGATCAGCGCGGGATCGGCGCGGCGGTCCATCAGCGCGTCCCAGGCGCCCTTTCCGATCCGCAGCGAGCCGAAGACCAGCATCACCGCGGCGGCCAGGGCCACGACGCTGTCGATCGCGCCGATGCCGAAGCGCTGCGAGGCCCAGAGCGCCGCGATCGCGCCGATCGACGGCATGAGGTCGGACACGTAATGCAGGCTGTCGGCGGCGACGATCCTGCTGCCGGTGCGCCGCGCCACCCGGCGCTGCCACAGCACCAGCGCCAGCGTCAACGCAATGGAGACGACCATGACGATCATGCCCCGCCCCTGCTCGGCCAGCGCCGGGGGCGTGTCGGCCAAAAGCCGGGAAACCGCCGACCAGCCGATCACCCCGCCCGAGATCAGGATGAACACCGACTGCGCCAGCGCCGCGAGATCCTCGACCGAACTGTGGCCGAAGGCGTGATCCTCGTCGGCGGGGCGCGCCGCGTAGAGAATCGCCATGAGCCCGCCCAGGGACATCATCAGGTCGAGCGCGCTGTCGGCGAGCGAGGCCGCCACCGACAGCGCCGAGGTCGCGCCGAGCGCCCAGAGCTTCAGCGTGACGAGGACCAGCGCGACCCCGAAGGAGGCGAGGCCCGCGGAAATGTTGAGCCTGACGCCGCCTGACGGTCCGGTCATGGAATCTTGCCCCCAAGAAACTGCGGGGATGTCTTAACGGCTGCGCTCGGCGGCGGCCAGTGCCCCCGGTTCACTCGCGGATCTCGTCCGGCGCGACACCCCAGAGCGCGTCCTTCGCGACCCAGCCCTTCGTGCCGCCCGCCGCGATCCGGCACCAGTCGGGAACGCATTCGCCGAGCCGCCCGATGACGCCGACCTCGGCCTCGGCGACGACCGGCGCGGCGGCGTCGGGGCGGTTGCGGACCGCGGTGCGGTCGAGTTCGACCATCACCGTGCGGGCGCCCGAAAGCAGGCTGTAATAGATCCAGCCGCCCTGCCCCTCGCTGTCTTCCACGCGCCGCCAATGGCCGAATTCCGCGGTGACCAGCAGCGGCATGTCGCGGTGCCGGAACACCCAGTCGATGCGGTGCGAGAGACTCGGGCCGCGGCGCACGTTGCCTTCGGCCGCCTTGAGCGACACGAAACGCGGCAGCGGAAGGTTCGTCACCGCGCCGCGCGCCTCGGCGGCCTGTCCCTGCGCCGAGGCCACACCGGCCCCGGCGATTCCGAGCGCCAAGGCAAGCGGCGCAAGGAACGCCCTGATTCTCCAGTACTTGTCCGAACCTGCGCGCATGTCCTGCCCGATTTTCGCGCAGCGCGGAGCGTTGCGTCATTCGGGGCTTGTGACTTGCCCCGTTGCGCTCTTACTTTGCCAATACGAGTGCGCCTTTGGAAGAGAGGAGAACCGACCGATGGGATCGCCGCGTCTGAGTGTTGTCGTCACGCGACGCTTGCCCGAGGTCGTCGAGACCCGGATGAAGGAACTCTTCGACGTCGAGCTGCGCAACCCCGATACGCGCATGAGCCGAGATGAACTCGCGGCCGCGATGCGCCGGGCGGATGTGCTGGTGCCCTGCGTCACCGACCATATCGACGCGAACCTCCTCGCGCAGGCGGGCGAGAAGCTGAAGCTGATCGCCAATTACGGCGCCGGGATCGACCATATCGACGTCCATTCGGCGCGCCAGCGCGGGATCCTCGTCTCCAACACCCCCGGCGTCGTCACCGAGGACACCGCCGACATGGCGATGGCGCTGATCCTCGCCGTCACGCGCCGCATTCCCGAAGGGCTCGCCGTGATGCAGTCCGGCGAGTGGCAGGGCTGGTCGCCCACCGCCTTCATGGGCGGCCGCGTCGGCGGGCGCCGGCTCGGCATTCTCGGGATGGGGCGCATCGGCACCGCGGTCGCGCGCCGGGCGCGCGCCTTCGGGATGCAGATCCACTACCACAACCGCAAACGGCTGCGCCCCGAACAGGAGGAAGAGGTCGAGGCGACCTGGTGGGAGAGCCTCGACCAGATGGTCAGCCGCATGGATGTCATCTCGATCAACTGCCCGCATACGCCGGCCACGTTCCACCTGATCAATGCCCGCCGGTTGCGGCTGATGAAGCCCTCGGCAGTGATCGTGAACACTTCGCGCGGCGAGGTGATCGACGAGAATGCGCTGACCCGGATGCTGCGCACGGGCGAGATCGCCGGCGCGGGCCTCGACGTCTTCGAGCACGGCCACGAGATCAACCCGCGCCTCCGGTCGCAGCCAAATGTCGTGCTTCTGCCGCATATGGGGTCGGCCACCATCGAGGGCCGGACCGAGATGGGCGAGAAGGTGATCATCAACGTCAAGACCTTCGCCGACGGCCACCGCCCGCCCGATCTCGTCGTGCCGGCGATGCTCTGAGCGACGGCCGCCGCCGAGGCGGCTTTCGGAGATCTGCACGGGCGCGCTCATCCTGATCCGCACGGACGCTAAGCTCAGCGTCAGTGCCGCGAGAATCGCTGAAGCGTGAACTCGTTGACGAGGGGCTCGGCCTCCGCCTCGGCGACGAGCCCGCATTCCGCCAGCCAGAGCTCCAGTCCGGCATGGCCGTGCAGGGCCGGGCCAAGCACTCCCACGCCGTCCGGACAGGCGGAAACCATGAGGAGCGCCGGGTCCGTCAGAACCCGGTCGGGCGCCCGCACCGCCAGGTTCGCCGCGATCGGAGCCGCGGCGATATAGGGATGGTGCGGATCGTTGGGCGGCAGCGCGGCGGCCATCGCGCCGAAATCGTATTTGCGCAGCGGCGCGTCGCAGCACAGCATGTATCCGTTCCCGACCAGCAGAACCACCAGTAGCCCCAGCGTCGTCGCGACAAAGGCCCGGCGCGCGCCGGGGCCGATGCGCGCCATGAGCCAGATGCCTGCCGCCGGCAACAAAGGCAGCGCCAGTGGCATGAGCCAACGCGGGAGGAACTCCGTGATGCCACTTGCCATGCCAGCGACCAGCACGAGCGCGAATGCAAGCCCGACCACGAGCGCGACGAGGCGCATCTCGGCGCGGGCGTCGTCGGCCAGCTCGCTCCCGACCTTGGCGCGGGCGCGGCCGAAGAAGGCGAATGCACCAAACATGATGACCGGAAGCGCCACCAAGGACAGGACCGCGACGGAGATGCTGGAAAGCCAGGCGATCATCACCTCGCCCGCCCCGGTCCCGTTCTCGATTCCGAGTCTGCCATAGGAGGAGAGCGCGACCGAGGGATGGCCAGAGATCCACAGCACGGTGGGGGCAACCATCAGCGCCGGCAGGAGCAGCACGGAAAGCGCCGCCGGACGCGCCAATCGTTGTGCACCGCCGGAGAGCAGCGCGGCCAGGACGAAGCCCGCCGCGAGGAAGCCGAAATTCCATTTCGACAGGAACCCGAGCCCGATCAGAAATCCCAGCAGGACATGGTTGCGTCCGCTCGGCGCCTTCATCAGCCGCAGGAACTGCCACATCGAGGCTAGCGCGACCAGGCCCGCAAGGACGTTGTGGGTGCGTGTCCGTTGGCTTTCCCAGGCAAGCTCAGGCAGCCAGAACAGGGCCAGCGCCGCGGCGCCCGCGATCCAGATCGGGCTCGCGAAAGCACCGCTCCAGCGCCGCGCGAGCCCGATGCCGCAGAGGAATATCCCCCAGAGCAGGAGCGCCTTGAGCAGCGCCACCCCGAACGCGTTCGCTCCGGTCAGCGAGAAGATCGCGTACTGCAGCCAGTTGTAAAGTGGCGGCTGCGGACCGTAGCCCCAGTCCAGGTTCTGCGCCCAGAGCCAGGCCTCGGCTTCGTCGATGCCCAGGACGTCACCCACCCCCACTCGCAGCGCCGCCTGTGCTGTGAAGTAGACGCCGATAACGGCAGGCCAGAAGGCTCGGGCCTTCGCGAAGTCCAGCAGGATCGGCATCATCGGGTCCGGTGAGATGTGACTGGGTTGGGGCGGGTCGCGGGGATCGTTTCACACCTGTGACCCGCACGAAAGCCGCCGTGGGTTGGGGCGAGGGTGGACTGTGGCATTTCGGCGCCGCCCGTCAGAGCGTCAGCACCGTCGAGCCGGTGGTCTGCCGCGCCTCGAGCGCGCGGTGGGCGTCCGCGACCGCCTCGAGCGGGAAACGCCGGCCGATCTTGATCTTCACCGCGCCCGAGGTGATCTTGCCGAACAGCCGTTTCGCCATCTCCTGGCAGGTCGCGTGGTCGGCGATATGGGTGAAGACCGTGGGCCGCGTCAACTTCAGCGAGCCGCGCGAGGCGAGCGCCATGATATCCACCGGCGGCACCGGACCCGAGGCGCTCCCGAACGAGATCATCATGCCGAGCGGCCTGAGCGAATTCAGCGAGCCCTCGAACGTGTCCCTGCCGACCGAATCCATGACGACATCGACGCCGCGCCCGCCGGTGATCTCGCGCGCACGGGGCGCGAAGTCCTCGGTCCGGTAGTTGATCGCATGGGCCGCGCCGTGGTCGAGCGCGAGCCTGCACTTCTCCTCGGACCCGGCGGTGGCGATCAGGTTGATGCCCTCGGACTTCGCCCATTGGCAGGCGATCAGCCCGACGCCGCCGGCGGCGGCATGGAACAGCACCCAGTCGCCCTTCGTGATCGGCGTGGTGCGGTTGAAGAGGTAATCGACCGTCAACCCCTTCAGCATCGCGGCCGCGGCCTCCTCGAACGACACGGCGTCGGGCAGCGGGCAGACCTGGGCGGCGGGCATCACGCGGGCCTCCGCATAGGCGCCGGGCGGCATCGCGGCATAGGCCGCCCGGTCTCCGGGCTTCAGATGCGTGACGCCCTCGCCCACCGCCTCGACCACGCCCGCGGCCTCCACCCCGAGCGCGGCGGGCAGCTTCATCGGGTAAAGCCCCGTGCGCTGGTAGACGTCGATGAAATTCAGCCCGCAAGCCTTCTGCGCGATCCGGATCTCGCCCGGTCCCGGCTCCCCGACCGGACGGTCGACAAGGCGCAGCACCTCCGGTCCGCCATGCGACTCGATCACCACCGTGCGTGCCATGTCGCTCCCTCCCTCGCGGCCT
>JBFKMA010000178.1:0-5335 GCA_041630175.1 Albidovulum sp. | reverse complement strand
GCCGGGGCCGAATCTGCGGCCCCGGCCTTGCCTTCCGATCGGGTAGCAGCCTCGCGATGGCTGGTTGACAAGTCCCGACTGTCGATGCCTGCGGCCCAACGGGACATTGTCCTTGACTCTCCAGCGCTGGAAGCGGCTACCGTTTCCGATCATGGAACAGGAAATGGCCTCCTCTCGCAGGGATTTCATCTACTACGCCACTGGCGGCGTTGCTGCAGTCGCAACCGGCGCCGCCGTTTATCCGCTGATCGACCAGATGAACCCTTCGGCTGACGTGCAGGCCTTAGCCAGCATTCGGGTCGACATCTCTTCCGTTGCGCCCGGCACGCAGCTGACGGTGAAGTGGCGCGGAAAGCCGGTCTTCGTCCGGTTTAGGACCGAGGCGGAAATCCTCGCCGCCAGCGCCGAGGATGTCGGCGTCCTGGTAGATCAGGTCGCCCGGAACCAGAACCTCGAAGACGACGCGCCCGCGACGGACGAAAACCGCGCCGTGCCGGGTCATCCTGAACTGCTGGTCATGATCGGCGTCTGCACGCATCTCGGATGCGTGCCGCTCGGGGATGGCGCCGGCGACTTCGGCGGGTGGTTCTGCCCGTGCCACGGATCCCATTACGACACCGCCGGTCGGATCAGAAAGGGCCCGGCGCCGGAGAACCTGTACATCCCCAAGCTTGATCTGTCCGACGACCTGATCCTCACGCTCGGCTGAAGCTCGGCCCGTGGTCTGGCTTCTTCTGCTACGCCGCCGCTCAGAGAAACGGCCAGTGCAGCCAAGCCGAGGCGATCATGGCGTAGCGCCCCACCTTGCCGGCCGATACGAGCAGGAGGAAGCGCCAGAACCTCACCCGCGCCAGGCCGGCGATCACGGTCAGCGGATCGCCTATGACCGGGAGCCAGGACACAAGAAGCGACCAGACGCCATAGCGGTCGAACCATCGGCGGGCCTTGCGCGCGCGGTCGGGATCTACCGGGAACCAGCGACGGCCCTCGTACTGCGCCAGGAACCGGCCAATGGCCCAATTGGCGACCGCCCCCGCCACATTGCCGACCGAGGCGACAAGCACGAGGGGCGTGGGCTCGCCCTTCCCGGCTGTCAGCAGGCCGATCAGGACCGCTTCAGACGATCCCGGCAGGAGCGTCGCCGACAGAAAGGCCGAGAGGGCGATCAGCGCATAGGCGGAAAGCTCGTCCACTATGGCCTTTCCTGGAGTGGGTTCGGATCGGACGTTCGATTTCGGCTGGCCGGGGGCGTCGCACCCCGGCGGAGATGGCGTAGACCTTCTCCTGTCATGGCGTATGGGGGAGCGCAACCTCCCCGACGCGCACCGGCGCGTCATTCCGCCTCAGGCGTGCCGAGGCCCACCGTCCCGTCTTGCGCGCCCGCCACTGGCGACGCAGATTGCCGGCATGCGACTGCTCGGCGCCATATTCGGAGTGATTCTCGTGCTCGCCGCGGCGGTTCTTGCCGCGCCGCAGGGTGCATCGGCCGCGGCCGGGTGCGACGCCGCGATGCACATGCCCGAAAACGAGCCCTGCGCACCGCATGATGGCGCCGCGAGGACGGCCAATTGCGCTCAACCGTTGATGTGTGCCCCGGCCACCGCGGTCAGCCTTGACTCGCAAGCGCAGATCGCGGCCCCGCTCGGGCGGCCGACGCTGGTGGTTTTCGCCGCAAACGGCCATCTTGCGGCTTCCGCGCCGGGCGACGGTCCAAGGCACCCCCCCAAGTCCTGACGGTCGCGGCGCGAGAGCGCCGTCTGGCCGCATGGCGCCGCCGTGCGGCCGCGTGATGCGTCGCGCCGGCCGCCGCCCGCGCGACCCGGCCAATACGGAACATGAGGGAGTATCGACATGCACAGATCGTGCCTTCTGCGCGGCTTCGCGCGCACTCAGGGCTTCGACCCGACGGTGGCCACCAATGCAAGCACGGCCGCCGATGACCATTGCCTGGAACTGGCCCGGCGCGGGGTGCGGTCATGAAAGCGGGGCAGGCGTTCCTTCTGATGGTGCTCCTGGCAGGCGCGGCCGGCTGGGCGGGGATCACCGCGGGCCAGCAGGCGGCGGCTCCAAACACCTCGGCCCATCACGCCCATTCCGGCGCGGAAGCGCCCACCGGACATGGCGGTCATGACACCATGGCTGCGCCGGTCGTCGCCGAGACGCCCGCCACCGACGACCGGCGCATCCTGTATTACCGCAACCCAATGGGGCTGCCCGACACCTCGCCGGTGCCCAAGAAGGACTCGATGGGGATGGACTACATCCCCGTCTACGAGAGCGAGATCGACGATGCCGGCACGATCCGGGTCTCGCCGGGCAAGCTGCAACGGACGGGAGTGCGGACGACGCAGGCGATACGCGGCCCGCTGGCAATGACGGTGCGCGCGCCGGGGATCGTCAAACTCGACGAGCGCCGCGTCTCCGTCGTCGCGTTGCGCGCCGATGCCTTCCTTGAGGCGGTCGCGGACGTGACCACGGGATCAGCCGTGGAGCGCGGCACGCCGCTCGCGACGCTCTACTCGCCCGAGGTCACCGCGGCCGCCGCCCTCTTCGTGTCGGACCTGCGTGATGGCGGCAGACGGGCCGAGGGCAGCCGGCAGCGGCTCGAGAATCTCGGCGTGCCGGTCGAGCAGATCGACGCCATCGCGGCGGATCGGCGCGCGCGGGCGAGCATCGCCCTGACGGCGCCGCGGTCCGGCGTGGTGCTGGAACGTCTCGCGGTCGAAGGGATGATGGCGAAGGCGGGCGAGCCCTTGTTCCGCATCGCCGACACGTCGCAGGTCTGGGTCATGGCCGATGTGCCCGAAGCGGCGCTGACCGGCGTCGTGCGCGGCGCCGATGCGCGGGTCATTTTTCGCGGGCTGCCGGGCGAGGCGTTCAACGCAAGGGTGAGCGAGATCTACCCCGAGATCGATCCCCAGACCCGGATGGCGCGGATACGCATCGATCTGCCGAACCCGGACGGGCGCTTCCTGATCAACATGTATGCCGAAGTCGAGATCGCCGCGGGCGACGGCGCGGCCGTCGTGCAGGTGCCCGACAGCGCGGTGATCGACACCGGCGACCGGCAGGTCGTGATCCGCAACGTGGGCGAGGGGCAGTTCGCCGCGCAGAAGGTCGTACCGGGGCGCCGCGGCAACGGCATGGTGGAGATCCGCGAAGGCCTTGCAGAGGGAGAAAGCGTCGTGACGACCGCGACCTTCCTCCTCGACGCCGACAGCAACCTGAATGCAGCCCTCGCGGCGCTGTCGGCCCCGGAGGAACAGCAATGATCGCCAACATCATCGCCTGGTCGGCGCGCAACCTGGTCCTGGTGTTCTTCGCCGCGGCGCTGAGCGTCGCCGCCGGCATCTGGTCGCTGCGCAGCCTGCCGATCGACGCCATTCCTGACCTGTCGGACGTGCAGGTGATCGTCCTGACGGAATATCCCGGCCAGGCGCCGCAGGTGGTCGAGGACCAGATCACCTATCCGCTGACCTCGGCCATGCTGACGGTGCCGCGCTCCCGCGTGGTGCGCGGGTTTTCGTTCTTCGGCATCTCCTTCGTCTACATCATCTTCGAGGACGGCGTGGACCCCTACTGGGCGCGCAGCCGCGTGCTCGAATACCTCAATGCCGCCGCCGCCCGGCTGCCCGAGGGGGTGAACCCGGCACTCGGCCCCGACGCGACCGGCGTGGGCTGGGTCTATCAATATGCGCTCAAGGGCGAGAACGTCTCGCTCGCCGAATTGCGGTCCTTGCAGGACTGGGTGGTCCGCTACGCCGCGAGCCGCGCCGAGGGCGTTTCCGAGGTCGCGAGCGTCGGCGGCTTCGTCAAGCAATATTCGGTGACGGCCGATCCGGTGCGGATGCGGGCCCAGGGCATCACTCTTGCCGACCTGAAGGCCGCGATCGTCGCGAGCAACATGGACACCGGCGGGCGGACGGTGGAACTGTCCGAGTTCGAGTTCATGGTGCGCGGCCGCGGCTATCTGCGCGGGACCGAGGATATCGAGGCGATCGCGCTGCGCAGCGTCGGGGGCGTGCCGATCCTTCTGCGCGATGTCGCCCGGGTCGAGGTCGTGCCCGACGAGCGGCGCGGGATTGCCGAGCTCAATGGCGAGGGCGAGGTCGCGAGCGGCATCGTGCTGCAACGGGTGGGAGCCAATGCGCTCGACGTGATCGACAACGCCAAGGCGGAGCTCGATTCAATTACGGGCACTCTACCCGACGGGGTCGAGATCGTTCCGGTATACGACCGCTCCGGCCTGATCCGCTCAGCCATAGCAACGCTGAAGGCGACGCTGATCGAGGAAAGCCTGATCGTGGCGGCGGTCACGATCCTGTTCCTCCTGCACTTCCGATCGTCGCTGGTGGCGATCCTGATGCTTCCGGTCGGCCTTCTGATGGCTTTCGCGGCGATGCGCGCGCTCGGCATCGGCGCGAACATCATGAGCCTCGGCGGCATCGCCATCGCCATCGGCGCGATGATCGACGCAGCGATCGTGATGATCGAGAACGCCCACAAGCACCTCGAGCGCGCCGCCCCCGACAAGCCCCGGATCGAGGTGCTGATCGAGGCGGCCTCCGAGGTCGGCCCGGCACTGTTCTTCAGCCTGCTGATCATCACCGTGTCGTTCCTGCCGATCTTCACGCTGGAAGGGCAAGAGGGACGGATGTTCGGACCGCTGGCCTATACCAAGACCTTCGCCATGGCCGCGGCGGCGCTTCTGTCGGTGACGCTGGTGCCGGCGCTCATGGTCGTCTTCGTGCGCGGCCGGATCGTGCCCGAGCACCGCAACCCGATCAACCGGCTCTTGATCGCCGTATACCGGCCGGTGATCGCGGCGGTCTTGAAGGCCAGAACCCTGACCATCCTCGCCGCCCTCGCGGCGCTTCTGGCGACAGTCTGGCCGGCGCGTCAGCTCGGCTCCGAGTTCATGCCGACGCTCGACGAGGGCACGCTCATGTACATGCCAACGACGCTGCCCGGCGTCTCGGTCGCCAAGGCTGCGGAACTGATGCAGATGCAGGACCGGATCATCCGCTCCTTCCCCGAGGTCGAAAGCGTGTTCGGCAAGGCCGGCCGCGCACAGACCGCGACCGACCCCGCGCCAACCGAGATGTTCGAGACGATCATCCAACTCAAGCCGCGCGATGAGTGGCGCCCCGGTGTCACGGTCGACAGCCTGCGCCAGGAAATGGATGCCGCACTTCAGTTCCCCGGCGTCTCCAATGCCTGGACGATGCCGATCCGGGCGCGGATCGACATGCTCTCGACCGGGATCCGCACGCCGGTCGGCGTCAAGGTCTATGGCGACAGCCTGCCGGAGATGGAGCGCGTCGCGCGCGAGGTC
>JBFKMA010000177.1:0-5369 GCA_041630175.1 Albidovulum sp. | reverse complement strand
TTGGCCACGGTCCGGGCGCGCGCCGAGATCGCGCTGCGCCAGAGCCAGTCTGAAGAGCTTCGCGGCACGCTCCGCGCCGTGATCCGCGCGGTCGAGGAAAGCAGCCGCTCGGCCGGGCAGCTTCTCGACCACGCCACGGTCGTCTACCGCTCGGACCGGCTGAGCGACGAGCCGGTGGATCTGGCGAAGCTGGTGGCGGCGCAGGCCGAGGCGTTTCGTCCGACCGCCGAGCTGAAGGATCTGACCATCCAGCCGACCGGCACCGGAACCCCGGTGGTGGTGCCCGGCGACCGGCCGCTGATCGAGGCGGCCCTGCGCAACCTGATCGACAACGCGATCAAGTATTCACCGCCGGAAACCGCGATAGACCTCAGGCTCAGCACCGATGGCGAGGCGCGGATCGAGGTCGCGGATCGGGGCCGGGGCCTTTCCGGTCAGGCGCAGTCACGGCTCGCCAAACGCTTCGCGCGGGGCGACAATGCCGGCGATGTGGTCGGCTCCGGCCTCGGGCTTACCATCGTCGCGGAGGTGGCCGCGGCCCATGGCGGGCGGTTCGAGCTCATCGAACGGGAAGGAGGCGGCGCATGCGCGCGGTTGTACTTGCCCTTGGCCTGATCCTCGGCCTTTCGGGCATCGCGGCGGCCTTCACGATGGAGGAGGAGACGCTGTTTCCCGCGGCGGGCGCCGAACGCCGGCAGCTCGCGATCCTGTCCACGACCGACACGGGCGTGCTGCGCCCCGCGATCGAGGCCTTCCAGGCCCGCAATCCCGATGTGGCGATCCGCTACACGGTCGCCAATTCGCAGGAGGTCTTCGCCGCCATCCAGACCGAGGGGCTCGGCTTCGACCTGGTGATCTCCTCGGCGATGGACCTCCAGATGAAGCTCGCCAATGACGGCCATGCGGCCGCCTACGGCTCCGCCCGGACCGAGGCGCTGCCGGATTGGGCGCGCTGGCAGGACCGGCTCTTCGCCTTCGCTCAGGAGAACGTCGTGCTGATCGCGTCGCGGCGGGGCCTCGGCGGGATGGCGCTGCCGCAGACCCGGCGCGACCTCATCGAGATGCTGCGCGACGACCCCGAGCGCTTCCGCGGCCGCATCGGCACCTACGATCCCGAGCTTTCCGGCGCGGGCTATCTCTTTGCCACGCAGGACGCCCGGCAATCCGACAGTTTCTGGCGCCTCGCCGAGGTGATGGGCGGGCTCGCGCCGCGGCTTTACACCTCGTCGAACGAGATGATCACCGATCTGACGGAGGGGCGGCTGGTGCTCGCCTACAACGTGCTCGGCAGCTATGCCGGTCCGCGTCTTGCCGGTGACGCGGATGCGGTCGTGGTGGAGCTCGAGGATCACACGCTGACGCTCCTGCGCACCGGCCTCGTCCCGAAGCACGCGGCGGCGCCGGAACTGGGCGGGGCGTTCCTCGATTTCCTCCTGGGACCCGAGGGGCGGACGCTGCTGCGCGACGAGGCCGGGTTGCCGCCCATCGACGAGGCGACGCTGTCGGCCGGCCCGCATCTGCGGCCGATGCGGCTCGATCCCGGGCTTCTGGTGTTCCTCGACACGATCAAGCGCCGGGCGTTTCTCGACGAATGGGCCTCAGCACTCGAGCAGAACTGAGATCACGATCGCGCAAGTCATGCGCCAAAACGCGCCCGACCGCGCGGCGAGCGCTGGAAATCGGCCGCGAATGCTGCAAGGAATGGCAACAGGTGTGCGAGCAGAATGCGGGGGCAGGACGTTGGGCAGGACGCGGGCGGGCATTTCACGGGCGGGCGGCCTGATGCTGTGCTGCGCCGTCGCCATCGCCGCGCCACCGCCGGTGCGGGCGCTCGAGTCGATCGTCATCGCCGCGCCCGGCGCCGACCGCGATCTCACCAAGGCGCTCGGCGCCGCCTCGATCCTGGCGCAGGCCGAACGCGACGGGCTGACCGACGCCCAGGCGCTTTTCGCCGCGGCGCGGGCCGATTACGCCCGGCTTCTCGGCACGCTCTATGCCGAGGGGTATTATTCCGGCGTGATCCGGATCGAGATCGACGGCCGCGAGGCCGCCGCAATCGCGCCGCTCGACGCGCCACAGGAGGTCCGCAATATCCGCGTCACGGTCAATCCCGGCCCGCGCTTCACCTTCGGCAAGGCGCGGATGAAGCCCTATGCCCGCGGCACCAGGCTCCCCCCCGCCTATGGCGACACCAAGCCCGCCTATTCGACCGCCATCACCGAGGCCGCCGAGGCTGGCGTCGAAGGCTGGCGCAACATCGGCCACGCCAAGGCGCGGGTTTCGGGCCAGAGCATCGTCGCCGACCACCGCGCGGCGACGCTCGACGCCGAGATCCTGCTCGAACCCGGGCCGCGGGTCCGCTTCGGCCGGATGCACATCTCGGGCCAGGAGCGCATGCGGCTCGACCGGATCGCGAAGATCGCCGGGTTCCCGACCGGCGAGGTCTTCGACCCCGCCGAGCTCGACCGGGTCGCGAACCGGCTGCGCCGCACCGGCGTCTTCCGCTCGGTGGCGGTCAGCGAGGCCGAGACCGTCGGAGCCGACGGCACGCTCGACATCGATCTCGTGGTCGCCGAGGAGGCCTTGCGCCGTTTCGGCTTCGGGCTCGAGGCCTCGACCTCGGACGGCGTGAACCTGTCGGGCTACTGGCTGCACCGCAACCTCCTTGGCGGCGCCGAGAGGCTGCGCGTCGACGCGGCGATCGAACGGATCGCCGCCCAGGACACCGATCTCGGCTACGATGTCGGCGTGCGCGTCGACCGGCCCGGCACGCCGGTCGCGGACGCCACCGCCTTCGTCGAGGCGCGAATTGAAGAGACCGAGGTCGTCGATCTCGACGTGCAGACCATCGAACTGAGCTTTGGCCTGACGCGGGTGCTGAGCGACCGGCTCTCGGCCGAGGCGGGGATCTCCTTGATCCACTCGACCTCGCGCGATGCCGCCGGGAGCACCGATTTCAACCTCGTAGCCTTGCCGCTGGGACTGACCTGGGACGGCCGCGACACTCCGCTGGACGCCCGCAAGGGCTATTACCTCGACGCCGACGTGACGCCGTTCCTCGGTTTCGGTTCGTCCGGGTCGGGCGCCCAGCTCAAGGCCGATACCCGCGCCTATCGCGGCTTCGGCGCCGAGGACCGCTTCGTGGTCGCCGGCCGGGTGCAGCTCGGCACGGTGATCGGACCGGATATCGACGGGACGCCGCCCGACTACCTGTTCTTCTCCGGCGGCGGCGGCACCGTGCGCGGCCAGCCCTACCAGTCGCTTGGCGTGCCGGTCGCGCGCACGACCACGGTCACCGTGGATTCCGGCGGGCAGAGCTTCGCCGGCCTTTCCGGCGAGCTTCGCGCGGATGTCACCGAGAAGATCGGCGCGGTGGCCTTCTACGACGCCGGCTACATCAGCGACGAGGAATTGTGGGGCGGCAACGGCGAGTGGCATGCCGGCGCCGGGCTCGGCTTGCGCTACAATACCGGGATCGGGCCGATCCGCTTCGATGTCGCCCTGCCGGCCGGCGGCGATACCGGCGACGGGCTGCAGCTCTATCTCGGAATCGGGCAGGCGTTCTGATGCGGCGGTTTCTCCTTGCCCTCGCACTTCTCCTCCTGCCGCTGGTCGCGGTCGCACAGGAGGCCCCGGAGACCTCCGAGGAGGACCGCGACTTCCTCACGGCGTTTCTCGAGGACAATCTCTCGGGCCTCGGCCGCACCGTGCGGATTACCGGCTTCGCCGGCGCGCTGTCGTCGCGCGCGACCTTCGAGGAACTGAGCATCGCCGATTCCGAGGGCGTCTGGCTCACCGTCCGCGACGGCGCGATCGCCTGGAACCGCGCCGCGATCCTCGCCGGACGGGTGGAGATCCGCGAGATGACCGCGGCCGAGATCGATCTGCCGCGCCGGCCGCTGCCCGAAGGGCCGAAGGCCGAGGCGTCGGGCTTCAGCCTGCCGGACCTGCCGGTCGCGGTGTCGATCGGCACTTTGCGTGCCGACCGCGTGACGCTGGGCGAGGCACTGTTCGGCACCGCCGCGGTCGTGTCGCTGAACGGCGCGGCGGCGCTCGAAGGCGGCGAGGGTTCGGCACAGATCGCGGTCTCGCGGATCGACGGGCGCGACGGCTCCGTCTCGTTCACCGGCAGTTACGTCAACGAGACCCGGCGGGCGACGCTCGACCTGCTCGTCCGGGAGGCCGCCGACGGCATCGCCGCCAACCTCATCGGCCTGCCCGGCAAGCCCTCGCTGCAGCTTGCGGTCCACGGTGACGGCATCATCGACGATTTCCGCACCGATGTCTCGCTGACGACCGACGGCGTGCCAAGGCTGAGCGGAACCGTGACGCTGATCTCCAGCGACGACGGCAGCGGCGAGGTCGAACGGCGCTTCGCAGCCGAACTCGGCGGCGATCTCGCGCCGCTCCTGCTGCCGGAATACCAGGACTTCTTCGGCGCCGATGTGACGCTTCAGGCCGAGGGGCGACGTGCGGCCTCGGGCCAACTCGACCTCACGCGGCTGGTGCTCGGCTCGCGCGGGGTCGACCTCGCGGGCAGCCTCAGCCTCGCGCCGGGCGGCCTGCCGCGGCGGGCGGCGCTGACCGCACGGATGGGGCTTGCCGACGGCTCGGACGTGCTGTTGCCGCTGCCGGGCGAGAAGACCTTCCTCAAGACCGCCGAACTGACCTTCCGTTACAATGCCGCCCAGGGCGACAGCTGGAAGCTCGCCGGCACCGTCCACGGGCTCCGGCGCGCCGACATCGCCATCGCCGGGCTGAGCCTCGACGGCTCAGGCCGGATCGCGCGGCCGGGCCAGGGTGGCGTCGACGCCGCCCGCGTGGGTGGTCATGTGACCTTCGCCGCGACCGGCCTCGCTCCCACCGATCCGGCGCTGGCCGAGGCACTCGGCACCCTGCTTTCGGGGCGCGCGGTGTTCCACTGGCAGGCAGGCTCGGCGCTGCGCCTTGCGGTCTTCGACGTGACGGGAGAGGGCTACGGCGCGGCGGGCGGATTCAGCCTGTCCGGCCCCGATCAGGGGCTCGAGGTGACGGGCCGCGTCACGGCCGAGATCGCCGACATGGCGCGGTTCTCGGCGCTCGCCGGGCGCCCGCTCGGCGGCGCGACGGCGCTCGAGGTCACGGGCTCCGCCGGTCTCCTGTCGGGCACTTTCGACCTCGACGCCGCGATCGACGGGCGCGATCTCAGCGTCGGGCAGGCGGAACTCGACCAGCTTCTCGCCGGCCGGGCGCGGGTCTCCGCCTCGGTCCGCCGCGACACCGCGGGAACTGAGATCCGCAGTCTCGACCTTGCCGCCGCCACGCTCTCCGCCCGGGCCTCGGGCCATCTCCGCACCGGGGCCAGCGACCTCTCCGCGACGCTCGACTTC
>JBFKMA010000176.1:0-5377 GCA_041630175.1 Albidovulum sp. | reverse complement strand
GTCGGCGAAGATCGCGGTGACTTCCTCGGTGACCTGCGAGACGGGGTGGATCGTGCCCTGCCGCCGCGGCCGGCCGGGCAGCGTCACGTCAAGCCATTCGGCGCGCAGCCGCTCGTCGAGCGCGGCATCGGCCATCGCCGCCTTCTTGGCGCGGAGCGCCGCGTCGATCTCGTCCTTGAGCCGGTTCAGCGCCGCCCCGGCGGCCTGCCGCACGGCGGGGTCCATCTGGCCCAGTTCGCGCATCTTCAGGCTGATCTCGCCCTTCTTGCCAAGCGCGGCGAGCCGCAGCTCCTCGAGCGCGCCCTCGTTGCCCGCCTCGGCGATGCCGCCCAGATACTTGGCCCTAAGCCCGTCCAATCCGTCCATCGGTTCCTCCGGAGAATTCCGGCCCTCTGCTATCACAGCGCCCCCTGAATTCAAGGCCGCCAAAGAAAAACCCCGCGAAGGCCGGTCCGGCCACTCGCGGGGTTCATACTGTCCCTCTGGAAAGAGGAATTACGCGAGCGCGGCCTTCGCCTTTTCGACGATGGCCCCGAACGCCGCCGGCTCATGCACGGCGAGATCGGCGAGCACCTTGCGGTCCACCTCGATCCCGGCGAGCCCGAGCGCGTTGACGAAGCGCGAATAGGTCATGTCGGCGTCGATCGCCCGGACCGCGGCGTTGATCCGCTGGATCCACAGCGCGCGGAAGTTGCGCTTGCGGGCCTTGCGGTCGCGGGTGGCGTATTGATTGGCCTTGTCGACCGCCTGGGTGGCGGTGCGGAAATTGGTCGAACGCGCGGCGTAGTAGCCCTTCGCCTTCTTGATGACCTTGCGGTGACGGGCGTGCGTGACGACGCCGGATTTAACGCGAGCCATGTGTCGTTCTCCTCAGCGGTCGTAGGGCATGTATTTCTTGACGATCTTCGCGTCCGCATCGGCCAGCAGCATCGTGCCGGTGGCCTTGCGGATGAAGTCCGTCGAGCGCTTGATCATGCCGTGACGCTTGCCGGCGACACCAGCCTTGACGCGGCCCGAGGCCGTCATCTTGAACCGCTTCTTGGCGGCCGATTTGGTCTTCATCTTGGGCATTTCCATCTCCTCGTCAGAGTGAACGCGCGACTCGGCAATGCCACATGGCCGGCCTCGCGGGGTATTCGAGTGGCGCCCTATAGCCGGGCAGGGGCGGCTTGGCAAGGGCGGAGGCTGCGGGCCGGGCCGAAAACCCGCCCGTCGCTCCGGACCTGGCGAATACCTTATACGGCGGATTCCCCTTCGCAGAAGGCCCGTGTCAGGACCGCCCATTGTTTCGGCGTGATCGCCCCCTTGCCGGCGGTCATCCAGTAGCTCTGCCGCGGGGCGAGCTGGCTGTCGGTCAGCCGCAGCAGCCGCCCGTCCGCGAAATCCTCCCGGGCGAGCGGCAGCGAGGCCAGCAGCACGCCCGCGCCCTGCCGCGCCGCGGACAAGGCGGAGGCGAGGCTGTCGAACCGCAGAAGCGGGATCGGCGTCGCCGGCTCTCCGGTCTGCCTTGCCCATTCCTGCCAGCCGGGGCGCGGGCCCGACAGCGCGATCTTCGGGAGCTCCCGCCAATCCGGCCGCCCTCGGGCAAGGGACGGCGCCGCGACCGGGCCCAGCGCCTCGGGGAAGAGCCGCGCGCAATACCGCTCGGGCCAGTGTCCGCTGCCGTAGCGGATCTCGACCGAGGCGGCCTGCTGGGCGAAGTCGGATTCCAGCACCATCGTCGAGAACGCGATCTCGAGCCGCGCCGCGGGATCGAGCCGGCCAAGGCGCGGCGCCAGCCACAACTGCGTCACCGAGGCCGAGGCCGAGATGACGATCCTGCCGCGGCTCACCCCGAACAGGTCCTCGGAGCTTTGGCGCAGCGTGGCGAGCGCGTTGCTGACATAGGGAAGCCAGGCCTCGCCCTCCACGGTCAGCGCCACGCCGCGCGCCATGCGGGTGAAGAGCCGCGCGCCGATCCGCTCTTCGAGATTGCCGATGCGCTGGCTGATCGCGGCCTGGGTCAGCCCGGTCTCGCGCGCCGCCGCCGTGAAGCTGCCTGTCCGGCCGGCGGCCTCGAAGGCACGGATCCATTCGAGAGGCAGGTTATTCAGACTGCGCGAAGGCATAACGAAACTCGCCCCTAAGACCAAAAATTGCTGAATTGTGCTTATGCCAGAATTTCCCGAGAGTGGCACCGGAAACTTCGCCGCTCCCGAACAGGAAAGAGCCCAGCCATGCATGACGTGACCCTCGCCCCCGACGGGCAGACGATCGCGATCACCCCTTCCGGCAGCGCCCCGGTCCGCTTCCACGCAATCTGGCTGCGCGACAATGCCTGGGACGCCGGGACGCGGTCGCCGGGCAACGGCCAGCGCCTGATCGCGCTGCGCGACATCCCGGCCGACACGAAGATCAGCGCGGCCAGCGTGGCGGGCCAGAGCCTGAGCCTGACCTTCGCTCCTGAAGGCAGGACGATCGAATTCGACATTCCCTGGCTTCTCGCCCATGCCTATGACCGCGCCGCGCCGGAGCAGAACGGCTGGACCGCGCCGGAGTTCGAGACCTGGGACAGCGGGCTCATGGGCGCGATCCCCGTCGCCGAATTCGGTGCGGTGCGGACCGATCCCGCCGCGCTTCGCGACTGGCTGGCACAGGTCGCGCGCTACGGTTTCGGCAAGCTCACGGGCGGCCCGGTCAGAAGCGGCGCGCTCTTTGAGGTCGTGGACCTCTTCGGCCATGTGCGCGAAACCAACTATGGCCGGCATTTCGAGGTGCGGACCGAGGTGAACCCGACCAACCTCGCCTATACCGGCCTCGGGCTTCAGGCGCATACCGACAACCCGTATCGCGACCCGGTGCCCACGGTGCAGGTGCTCTACTGCCTCGAAAGTTCCGCGGCGGGGGGCGAGAACATGGTCGTCGACGGCTTCCGCGCGGCCGAGCGCCTGCGCGAGGAGAACGAGGAGTGGTTCGACACCCTGTCGCGCCACTGCGCCCGCTTCGAATATGCCGGCGAGGCCGGCGTCGTCCTGCGCTCGCGCCGGCCGATGATCGAGCTTGCGCCGGACGGCGAACTGGTCGCGGTGCGGTTCAACAACCGCTCGACCGCGGCGATCACCGACGTGCCCTTCGCGGCGATGGCGACCTATTACGCCGCCTACCGCCGCCTCGGCGAGATCATCGATGATCCGGCGATGGAGGTGACGTTCCGGCTCAATCCCGGCGAGAGCTTCGTCGTGGACAACACCCGCGTCCTGCACGCGCGCAAGGCCTATTCCGGCGCCGGGACGCGCTGGTTGCAGGGCTGCTACGCGGACAAGGACGGGCTCTACTCGAAGCTCGCGGCGCTCGGCGGCCAGGTCAGGGAGGCGGCGGAATGACGCGGTCGGATTTCTCGACCCTGACGCCGGCAAACATCGTCGCCTTCCTCGAGGACATCTTCGAGCGGCGCGGCGGCGAGGAATATCTCGGCGAGCCGGTGACCATGGCCGAGCACATGCTGCAAGGCGCGACGATCGCCGAAGAGAACGGCATGCCCGAGGCGATCATCGTGGCGGCGCTCCTCCACGATATCGGCCATTTCACCAGCGAGTTTGGCACCTTTTCGATGGACGACACCGAGGACCGTTACCACGAGGAGGCCGGCGCCAGGGTGCTCGAGCAGTTCTTCCCCTCGGTCGTCACCGACTGCGTCCGCCACCATGTCGCGGCCAAGCGCTACCTCTGCGCCACCAAGCCCGAATACTTCAAGCGGCTGTCGGAGGCGTCGATCCATTCGCTGAAGCTGCAGGGCGGGCCGATGAGTGCCGAGGAAGTCGCGGAGTTCGAGAAGAACCCCAACCTGAAGGAGATCATCCAGGTCCGCTATCTCGACGAGGCCGGCAAGCGCGCGGACATGGCGACCCCGCCCTTCCGCCACTTCGCCCCGATGGTGCAGCGCATCGTCGACGCGCATTGCGCGACGCTGCGGGAGGCGTGAGTTCGGGACGCGGCTTCAGGCGTCGGGCGGGATCACGCCCTTGCGGAAGATGAAGCAGCCGTAGAAGCGCCGCTCCCCGGTCTGGATGACGGCATAGCTTTCCCGCGCGCGGTCATAGAAATCGAAGCGCTCGATGCCGATCATCGGGCGGGGCTTGCCCTCCGCGCGGTCGATCTCGGCCTGCACCTCGGCCTGGACGGGCGGGATCGCGGTGGGATCGTCCACGACCTCCATCCGCCCCGCGAAATCCTCCACGAAGGTGTCGAGCGGCAGGACCGAGAGGAGGGCATTGACGGCCTCCGCCGCGGTGAGGTTCTCCATCCGCAGAAGCTCGCCATAGACGGTGTGGCGGGCGACGGAGTCCGAGGGGAAGTTGGTGTCGGCGATGACCAGCGCATCGCCATGGCCCATCGCGCGCAGGACGAAAAGCACCTCGGCATTGAGCCGGCAGTCGATCCCTTTCAGCATCCCAATCCTCCCTCACCGGCCTCCGTGGTCGCCGTCGAGCAGCCCGTACCGGACGCAGCGTAGCAGAAAAGCGCGCCCGTCGCGTTGCCTGCCATCTCAGTCGATCCTGACGCCGGTATCGCTCTCGAAAAGATGCAGGTTGCCCGGTTCGGCGGTCAGCTTCAGCCTCTGGCCGGGGCGGAACTGGTGGCGTTCGCGAAACACGGTGACGATGTCGCGCCGCTCTGACCGCACCACGACATGCGTCTCCGACCCGGTCGGCTCCACCACCGTGACCTCGCCGCCAATTCCCTCATCGGCCAGCATGAGATGCTCGGGCCGGATCCCGACCGTCACGGCCCGGCCCTCCGCGACGCCGTTCGCTTCGGGGAGCGCCAGCACCGCACCGGGCAGTTCGACGGCGAGACCGCCGCCCTTCCGCCGCACGACGCCGTCGAGGAAATTCATGGCGGGCGATCCGATGAACCCGGCGACGAAGGTGTTGGCCGGGCGGTCATAGACCTCGAGCGGCGTGCCCACCTGCTCGATATCGCCGCCCTGCATGACGACGATGCGGTCGGCCATGGTCATCGCCTCGATCTGGTCGTGGGTGACGTAGACCGTGGTGGTCTTGAGCCGCTGGTGCAGCTCGCGGATCTCGGCGCGCATCTGGACGCGGAGCTTGGCATCGAGGTTCGACAGCGGCTCGTCGAACAGGAACACCTGCGGATCGCGGACGATCGCCCGGCCCATCGCCACGCGCTGGCGCTGGCCGCCCGACAGGGCGCGGGGATAGCGGCCGAGATACTCGGTCAGGCCCAGCACCTCGGCGGCCCGTTCGACGCGCGCGGCGATCTCGGCCCTGCTCATTCGCCGCATGCGCAGCGAGAACGCCATATTCGCCGCGACCGTCTTGTGCGGGTAGAGCGCGTAGTTCTGGAACACCATGGCGATGTCGCGCTCGGCCGG
>JBFKMA010000175.1:0-5403 GCA_041630175.1 Albidovulum sp. | reverse complement strand
GGCCGAGCAGGAAGCGATGGGCATGCAGAACCCCCTTCGGCGCGCCGGTCGTGCCCGAGGTGTAGATCAGCACCGCCGGATCATCCGCCTGCACGGGAACCGGCGTCAGCCGGTCGGAGGCCGCTTCGATCTCGGCCCAGAGATCGCGGAAGGGCGACGGCCCGGTGCAGTAGATCTCGGCAAGATCGGGCAGCGCCCCCCGGATCGGCTCCAGCTTCTCAAGGCTCGCCGCGTCCGTCACGACGATCCGCGCCCGCGCATCCGCCAGCCGGTATTGCAGCGCGTCAGGCCCGAAAAGCGTGAACAAGGGCAGCACCACCGCCCCGAGCTTCATCGCCGCGAAATGCGCGATCATGACCGCCGGCCCCTGCGGCAGCAGCACCGCGACCGTGTCGCCGCGCCTGAGCCCGCGCGCCGCGAAGGCATTGGCGAGCCGGTTCGAGGCGGAAGCCAGATCGCCATAGGACCAGCGCCGGGTTACGCCCCCCTCCTCCAGCTCGATCAGCGCCGGCCGATCCGGCTCCGCCCGCGCCCAACTGTCGCAGCAGGCCTCGGCGATCGAGAACCGCTCGGGCACCGCCCAGCGAAACCCCGCCCGCAATTCCTCGAAGCCAATGCCCTCGCGGAGCATCCTGCGGTCCATGTCGCCCTCTCCCGTGATCACGGCCAGACAGGAGGCGCATCCGGCTGCGCTGTCAAGTCGCGCTTGTGAAGCCGGGCGCGCGGCATTAATTTCGGACGATGACACCGCTTATCGATCCCTTCGCCCGTCCGATCTCCTACCTGCGCGTCTCGGTGACGGACCGCTGCGATTTCCGCTGCACTTATTGCATGGCCGAGCACATGCAGTTCCTTCCCAAGAAGGACCTGCTGACGCTGGAGGAGCTCGACCGGCTCTGCACCACCTTCATACATCTCGGGGTCGAGAAACTCCGGATCACCGGCGGCGAGCCCTTGGTGCGGCGCGACATCATGACCTTCTTCCAGTCGATCTCGCGCCATCTCGGGACCGGCGCGCTGAAGGAACTGACGCTGACCACGAACGGCTCGCAGCTCGCGCGCTTCGCGGACGACCTCGCGGCCTGCGGGGTGCGGCGCGTCAATGTCTCGCTCGACACGCTCGACGAGACGAAGTTCCACGACATCACCCGCTGGGGACGGCTGGCGCAGGTGATGGAGGGGATCCGGGCGGCGACGGCGGCGGGGCTCAGGGTGAAGATCAACACCGTGGCGCTCAAGGGGTTCAACGAGGACGAGTTGTTCCCGCTCCTCGACTGGTGCGCCGGCGAGGGGCATGACCTGACCTTCATCGAGGTCATGCCGATGGGCGAGATGGGCGAGGAGATGCGGCTCGACCAGTACTGGCCCTTGAAGGATCTCCGCGCGCGGCTCGCCGAACGCTTCACGCTCACCGACCTCGCGGAGCGGACCGGGGGGCCGGCGCGCTATGTGAAGATCGAGGAGACGGGACAAAAGGTGGGGTTCATCACCCCCCTCACCCACAACTTCTGCGAAAGCTGCAATCGGGTCCGCGTCACCTGCACCGGTGAATTGTTCATGTGCCTCGGGCAGGAGGACAACGCCGATCTGAGGGCGCCCTTGCGGGCCGGCAGCGACGACGCGCTTCTCGAACAGGCGATCCGGGCGGCGATCGCGCGCAAGCCCAAGGGCCACGATTTCGACTATTCGCGGCAGAAGGTCCACGGCCAGATCTCGCGCCACATGAGCCATACCGGGGGCTGAACCGGGGGCTGCAAGGCGTCGGATTCGCGTCGGTTTTCCGTACAGCCTTTGTACCGACACTGTCGGTACGGCGAAGTCGCTGCGTTCGGGCGCGCTAACGCGCCGCCCGCATCACTGTGCCGCGGCCGCGGGGCGGTCGGCCAGTTCCCCGGCGATGACCGCGAACACCCGCTCCGCCTCCTCGGGGTCGAAGTCGGTGCCGTAGCGCTTGCGGACGCCGAGATCGGACAGGAGGTGATAGCGGTCGGCCGTCACCTCGTGACGGGCGAGGCAGTTCTTCACGCAGGCGAGCGCGCAGCCGTCGAGCGCGACGATCGGGCGGCCCGACCGGGCGATCCGCACGAGCTTCGGCACGTCGCCGCCGACGCCGGCGATGCAGGACATCTCGGCCAGCCCGCGCCGGTCGAGCTGGATCGCCAGATGGTTGGCCATCTGCGCGGCGCTGGAACAGCCCGAGCAGGAATAGACGAGCGGCAGGTGATCGCGTGACGGCATGGTGATCTTCCCCTAGAGTCGGAGCTGGACGCTAGCAGCGGCGCCACTGCCTGAACGCAGGACAAAGTGACGCAAGCGCGCGGCGCGGCCGGGGGTTGACGCACATCAAGGCGCCGCCGCCCCGGTGACGTAGAGTGGGAGCCCCGCGCGGCGGCGGGGGCGCTGGCTTGGGAAAGGAGGATCCCGATGGGATGGGTGCGCGACATTCTCGATGCGAAGGGCCACGAAATCTACCGGGTCGGGCCGAAGGACATGGTGCTCGACGCGCTCAAGCTGATGGCGGAGAAGGACATCGGCGCGGTGCTCGTGACCGAGGGCGAGCGGCTCGCCGGCATCTTCACCGAACGCCGCTACGCACGGGAGGTGTTCCTCAAGGGCCGCGCCTCGCCCAGGACCTCGGTCGGCGAGGTGATGAAAAGCGACGTGATCACGGTCGGCCCCGGCGAGACGGCGGAGGCCTGCATGGGGCTGATGAACCAGCACCGCGTCCGCTACCTGGTGGTCATGGATGAGGGAAGGCTCCTCGGGCTGATCTCGATCGGCGACCTGATGAAGAGCATCATCGAGGACCGGGAATTCGATATCGGGCAGCTGGTGGATTACGTGACCCGGTAGGAGGGCGGAGGCCAATAGCTGTCATGAGCACGGAGATCCTAGTCGCCGTCATCGGGGCCGTTGCCGTAGTCCTCGCGGCGTGGATATCCATGAGGTCCAAAAAGCCGGGGAAGCCAACCGGGGAGAGCCGACCTACTGAAATAATCGGGCGAGACAAGATCTCCGGGGATTCCGTTGGCCGGGACAAGATCGAGGCGCACGAACACCTTTACCTGGATGAAGAGAAGGAAAGAAAGAGTGTTTTTGCCTATGTTCTTGAGAAGATGTTCGTCTTCGTTTTCACGGTTGCGGTTGCCGGAGTCATTTTCGGTGTCATAGGCGCCTTTGTCAGCGGGGCAACAGACGCGGGCCCGGCAATAGGAGCGGCGGTAGGCATCGGCATCGCGGTGATCGCCGGGTTCGTGAACGCGGCAAATGTGAAGCGAACGAAGGGGTTGCGGTGATCGGTTTCGACACCGGGGACCTCGCGGCGGTATCTCACTGACAAGGCGGACCCGCGCCCGGTCCGCAAGGAGCGCGCCGGGTGGGTTCGTCCGTTATCTCAGCGGGTTCGCAATCGGGCGGAAGCGGTGCATCGTGGGATGGCACAAACCATGGGCTTGCTTACTGACGCATCTTCCCGTTGCGGATCATCACGCACGGCAGTCATTCCGGCGAGAGCGCTGTCATCCCCGCGAAAGCGGGGAGCGCCTTTTGTTGCGCTCTTCGGGGGAGGCCCCCGCTTTCGCGGGGGTGACAGGTGCCCCCGCTTTCGCGGGGGTGACAGGTGCCCTCGTTTTAGCGGGGGTGACAGCGCTCTCGCTTTCGCGGGCGTAACAGGTGAGGGTCACGGGGTGAGCGTGAGGGAGAGATCGCGCCAGTCGGGGTTCATGGCTTCGATCATCTCGATCTTCCATGCCCGGTTCCACTTCTTGATACGCTTCTCGCGCAGGATCGCCTCTCGGATGTCGGTGTGATGCTCGAACCAGACGAGGCGGTGGAGGTTGTAGCGGCGTGTGAAGCCGTCGGCGTGGCCGGCGCGGTGTTCGGCGAGGCGGCGGACGAGGTTGTTGGTCACGCCGGTATAGAGCGTGCCGCTCGGGCGGTTGGTGAGGACGTAGGTGTAGTAATGGTGGTCGCGCATGACCGGATGGTGCGCGCGACTTGGTAAAGAGGGAGTTAGCGTCGGTGACGGGATGCCCCCGCTTTCGCGGGGGAGACAGCAGCGCGGCGGGCGAGGTCAGCCCCTGTCATTCCCGCGAAAGCGCTGTCATCCCCGCGAAAGCGGGGATCACCCGTCCATCTTCAGCGCCGAGATGAACGCCGATTGCGGGATCTCCACCTTGCCGAACTGGCGCATCTTCTTCTTGCCGGCCTTCTGCTTCTCCAGAAGCTTCTTCTTCCGGGTCACGTCGCCGCCATAGCATTTCGCGGTCACGTCCTTGCGCATCGCGGCGATGGTCTCGCGCGCGATCACCCGGCCGCCGATCGCGGCCTGGACCGGGATCTTGAACATGTGCCTCGGGATCAGCTCCTTGAGCTTCTCGCACATCACCCGGCCCCGCGCCTCGGCGCGGTCGCGGTGGACCATGATCGAGAGCGCGTCGACCGGCTCGTCGTTGACGAGGATCGACATCTTCACGAGGCTGTCCTCGCGGTAGCCCATCATCTGGTAGTCGAAGCTCGCATAGCCCTTGGTCACCGATTTCAGCCGGTCGTAGAAGTCGAAGACCACCTCGGCCAGCGGCAGGTCGTAGACCGCCATCGCGCGGGAGCCGGCATAGGTCAGGTCCATCTGGATGCCGCGGCGGTCCTGGCAGAGCTTCAGCACGTCGCCCAGGTAGTCGTCGGGCACCATGATCGTCGCCTTGATGCGCGGCTCCTGGATGTGGTCGACATAGGTCAGGTCGGGCATGTCGGCGGGGTTGTGCAGGTCGCGCACCTCGCCGTCCTTCATGTGGAGCTTGAAGACCACCGAGGGCGCGGTGGTGATCAGGTCGAGATCGTATTCGCGCTCGAGCCGGTCGCGGACCACTTCGAGGTGGAGAAGCCCGAGAAAGCCCATGCGGAAGCCGAAGCCGAGGGCGGCGGAGGTCTCCATCTCGTAGCTGAAGGAGGCGTCGTTGAGGGCGAGCTTCTCGATGGCGTCGCGCAAGGCCTCGAAGTCGTTGGCGTCGACCGGGAAGAGGCCGCAGAAGACCACCGGCTGCGCCGGCTTGAAGCCCGGCAGCGCCTTGTCGGTCGGTTTCTTCTCATGGGTGATCGTGTCGCCGACGCGGGTGTCGCGGACCTGCTTGATCGAGGCGGTGAAGACGCCGATCTCGCCGGGCCCCAGTTCGGCGATGTCGATCATCTTGGGCTTCAGGACGGCGAGCTTGTCGACGCCGTAGACCGCGCCGGTCTGCATCATCTTGATGCGGTCGCCCTTGCGGATCACGCCGTCCATCACGCGGATCATCACGACGACGCCGAGATAGGGGTCGTACCAGCTGTCGACCAGCATCGCCTTCAAGGGGGCGTTGCGGTCGCCTTTCGGGGCAGGCAGCCGGGCGACGATGGCTTCCAGGACGT
>JBFKMA010000174.1:0-5407 GCA_041630175.1 Albidovulum sp. | reverse complement strand
CCTCCCCCAGTCGGCCGCCTGCCGCGCCGTCACCTTGTCGGCGAACAGGGCCGCGCCCATCGCCTTGGCCATGCCCATCGCGCGCGGCAACACATGGGTGCCGCCCGCATCGGGGATGAGCCCGATCCGCGTGAAGGCCTGGATGAAGCTCGCGCCTTCCGCGGCGATCACGACGTCGGCGGCGAGCGCAAGGTTCGCCCCCGCCCCCGCCGCGGCACCATTCACCGCCGCGATCACCGGCACCTCGACGGCGAGGATCGCCCGCAGCATCGGCTCGTATTCCTCGGCGAGCGTCCTTTCGAGGTCGAACTCCACCCCCGCCGCCCGGTCGCCGAGGTCCTGACCCGAGCAGAAGGCCCGCCCGGCCCCGGTCAGCACGACCACCCGCGCCGACCCAGCCGCCGTCGTCACCGCATCGGTGATCTCGGCGCGCATGCGCGTGTTCAGCGCGTTCATCACCTCGGGCCGGTTCAGCGTGACGACGGCGATGCCGCCGCTCTCGTCGCATGTGATCGTCTCGTAGGCCATGCCTCTCCTCCCGGCGGTTCCGGTCGCCAGATTAGCGCCGCGGCGCCGGAGACAAAGCGAAACCGCGCGTCACTCGTTCAGGATTTCATCGAGCCGGGCGCGTTCGGCCGCGCTCAGGGGCTTCAGGGCGGCGTCCTTCGCGAATTTCCGGCGCCGCAGGTAAAGCGCCGCGCCGCCGAGCGCGACGAGGAACATCGCGGGCCCGGCGATCCACAGGATCAGGTTCTCGCCCGTGGCCGTCGGCTGCAGCAGCACGAACTCGCCGTAGCGGTCGACGAGATAGGCGATCACCTCCGCGTCGCTGTCCCCGGCGACGAGGCGCTCGCGTACCAGAACCCTGAGGTCGCGGGCCAGCTCGGCATTCGACTCGTCGATGCTCTCGTTGCGGCAAACGAGGCAGCGGAGCCCCTTGGAAAGCTCCCGCGCCCGCGCCTCGAGCGCCGGGTCGTCGAGGATCTCGTCGGGCTGCACGGCAACTGCCGGCGCGGCGAGAAGGCAGAGGGCGAGGATCAGCCAGCGCATGACGTTCACTCCGCAGGCTGCGCCAGGGCGGGCGCCTTGCGTGCCCCGGCGGCGACGCGGTAGCGGCGATCGGAAAGGCTGAGCACCCCGCCCAGCGCCATCAGGATCGCGCCCGCCCAGATCCAGTTCGCGAAGGGCTTGATATAGGTCCGCACCGCCCAGCCGCCGTTCGCCTGCTCATCGCCGATCACGAGGTAGATGTCGCGCCAGACTCCGTTCGAGATCGCGGCCTCGGTGGTCGGCATCGCGGCCACCGGATAGATCCGCTTTTCCGGGAAGAGCACCGTGACCGGCCGCCCGTCACGCGACACCTCCATCCGCGCCATGGTCGAGATGTAGTTCGGCCCCGCGACCTCTTCGACCCCGGCAAGCTTGATGTCGTAGCCGGCGACGGTGAAGCTCTCGCCGACCCCGGCGACGCGGATATCCTCGACATCCCAGGCCATGAGGCAGGCGATACCGACAAAGACGATGCCGAGCCCGGAATGCGCCGCGGCCTTGCCCCAGTCGGCGCGCGGCAGCCGCGCGAGCCGCGCGGCCCGGCGCCCGGCGCGCTGCCACAGCTCGACGGCCGACCCGGCGACCAGCCACATGCCGAGCGCCGCGCCCACCGGCGCAAGCGCCGAGCGGCCGGTCTGCACCGCGAAGGCCAAGGCACCGACGGCCAGCGCGAGCAGGAGCGCGGCGTAAAGCGGCCTGAGGCTCCTGCCGAGTTTCGCGCGTTTCCACGGCATGATCGCACCCACGGGCAGAATCGCCGCAAGGATCATCATGAAGGGCGTGAAGGCCTGGTTGAAGAACGGCGCTCCGACCGAGAGCTTGCGGTCGAAGGCAAGCTCCGCGATCAGCGGCCAGAGCGTGCCGACGAAGACCACGAAGGCCGCGACCGCGAGCAGAACGTTGTTGAGAACGAGCGCCGATTCCCGGCTGACCATCGCGAAGACGCCCTTGGCCTCCATCGCCCCCGCCCGCGCGGCATAGAGCGTGAGCGCGCCGCCGATGAAGACGGCGAGGATCGCGAGGATGAAGATGCCGCGCTCGGGGTCGTTGGCGAAGGCGTGCACGCTCGTGATGATGCCCGAACGCACGATGAAGGTGCCAATGAGCGAGAAGCCGAAGGCGAGGATCGCCAGAAGGATCGTCCAGCTCTTCAGCGCCTCGCGCTTCTCGACGACGATCGCCGAATGCAGGAGCGCCGCGGCGATGAGCCAGGGCATGAAGGAGGCATTCTCGACCGGGTCCCAGAACCAGAACCCGCCCCAGCCAAGCTCGTAATAGGCCCACCAGGAGCCGAGCGCGATGCCGACGGTGAGGAACATCCAGGCGGCGAGCGTCCAGGGCCTGACCCAGCGCGCCCAGGCGGCATCGACGCGGCCCTCGATCAGCGCCGCGACCGCGAAGGAGAAGGCCATCGAGAGCCCGACATAGCCGAGATAGAGGAAGGGCGGGTGGAAGGCCAAACCCGGATCCTGGAGGAGCGGGTTGAGGTCCTGCCCGTCGAAGGGCGGCTCGGCCAGCCTCACGAACGGATTCGAGGTGAAGAGGATGAAGGCGAGGAAGGCCGCGCCGATCATCGCCTGGACGCTCAGCACCCGCGCCTTGAGCCGCTCCGGCAGCGATTTCCCGAACCAGTGCGCCGAGGCGCCGAAGCCTGAGAGAATCAGCACCCAGAGGAGCATCGAGCCCTCATGGTTCCCCCAGACGCCCGACACCTTGTAGAGCATCGGCTTCAGCGTGTGGGAGTTGGACACCACGAGCCTGAGCGAGAAATCCGAGGTCACGAACGCATGGGTGAGCGCGCCGAAGGACAGCGCGATGCAGAGGAATTGCGCCGTGGCCGCGGGTCCGGCAAGCGCCATCCAGCCGCGCCAGCCGTAATGCGCGCCGACAAGCGGGATCACCGCCTGCACGGCGGCAAGCATCAGGGCGAGGATCAGGGTGAAATGGCCAAGCTCGACGATCATGGCGCGGAGCATAGAGGCTTGTTCGGGCGGGGCCAATGGGCTGCGCGCCGATGTCGCGGGGTCGTGACGGCGGCGGGGACAAGGGGGCTTTCCGCCCCCTCTGCGGCCTGACGGCCGCATTCACCCCCGAAGGTATCTGGAAACAGAAGAAAGGCGGGCGGTCAGCGGTCCTCGCGCCGCCGCCATTCGTCGAGGGCGGGATTGTCGTCCTGCGGTCGGGAAGGCCGGCGCGGCGGCGCGGCCGGGGGGCGGATGCGGAAGTAATGCGCCTCGCGCGCGCCGAAGTAGAAGCCGACGATGGCGGCGAGAAGCCACCAGAGCGGTTCGGGAACCGCGTCGAGCCCCTGCATGCGGCGGGCGAAGCCCACGGGGTCGACCATCGCATGGGCGAAGAGCCCGACGGTGCCGAGCGCCAGCATCGGCCGCGGCAGCCGGTTCAGGCCGTTGACGAGGCTGTCGAAGGCGCCGGGGCGGGCGTGCTGGAACTCCTCCCCGTGCTCCCCGAGCGCGGCGAGATAGGCGTCGTGCGCCGCCTGCATCTTCTTCGTGGCGTTCGGCGTGAAGACCTCCGCCACGCCGGTCGCGGCCTCGCCGAGCGCGGTCGTCGCGGCCGGTACGCCGAGAATCCGTCCGATCAGCCCCATGACGCGGTCCTCGCCCGATGCTCGGCCTCGCTGAGATGGAAGCGCGGGGAGATGAAAGCCTCGGCCCGGGTGATCCAGCCGCCCTTGCCGCCGTCGCGGCGGCTTGCGTATTTGCGGCTGGCGGGGCGCGCATCGGCCAGTGCGTAATAGTAGTTGCGCCGGGCGATGCCGTAGGCGTCCGCGATCAGGTCGGGCGCCTCCTCGGCGGCGCGATGCGCCGTGGCGATGGTGCGCGGCCCGATCACGCCGTCATCGGCGAGATCGTGGCCCATCTCGTTCAGGAGCCGCTGCAGGATCTTCACCGCGCTGGCGCCGGCATTGACATACATGTCGAAGACCGGGGGCTGCAGCGCCTCGGGCAAGTCGGCGATGCGCGGTCGGCGGAAATAGTGCTCGACGAAGATCGCCACCGCCTTCTCGCGGGTGAGACGCCGCACGTCGGCCTCGGTCACGCGCCCGTCGCCGGTCAGGTCGAGCCCGAGCCGCCGCATGGTATGGATCGTGACGCCGTATTTCGTGGCCCCGCCCGGATCGTCGGGGTCGTTCACATAGCCGCCCTCGCGGGCGACGATTTCGCGGGCAATCTCGGTGACGCTGTGCATGAGCCTTTCCCCTTGCTGCGGGGCAAGGCTCGTCAGAAAAGGTTAATTCGTCGCAGCCTCGGCGTCCGGTTCGACATAGACGCCCTGCTCCTTCAGCGCGTCGATGACCTCCTTGGGCATGTAGGTCTCGTCATGCTTGGCGAGGATCTCGGTCGCCTCGAAGGTGCCGTCGATGAGCTTGCCGGTCGCCACCACGCCCTCGCCCTCGCCGAAGAGGTCGGGCAGCACGCCTTCGTAGCGCACCGGCACCGCCGCGCCGCCATCGGTCACGTTGAAGGTGATCGCCGCGCCCTGGCCACGCACCAAGCTGCCTTCCTCGACCAGCCCGCCGATGCGGAAGGTCTCGTTCGGGCCGGGCGCCTCTTCGGCCACCTCGGAGGGCGAACGGAAGAATTGCAGCGCGTCCGGGGCGGCGAGGTAGAAGGCCGCGAAGCTCGCCGCCATCGCGACGGCGGCGAGCACGAGGATCTGGATCCGGCGTTGTTTCTTCAGTCCCTTCATCTCGTCCTCACGGGAAGACCGGCGCGAGCATCAGCCCCGCCGTCTCCTCGACCCCGAGCATCAGATTGGCGTTCTGGATCGCCTGCCCCGATGAGCCCTTGGCCAGGTTGTCGAGTGCGGCGACGACGAGCGCCCGCCCCGGCAGGCGGTCGGCCGTCACGCCGATATGCACGAAGTTGGAGCCGGCGACCGACCGTGTCGAGGGGAGTGCGCCAAGGGGCAGCACCTCGAGGAACGCTTCGCCGGCATAGCGCCCGGCCAGTGCGCCGTGCACCGCCTGCGCGTCGCCCTTGACATAGACCGTGGCGAGGATACCGCGGTTGAAGGGCATCAGGTGCGGCGTGAACTGGATGCGGACGGGCCGCCCGGCGACCTTGGAAAACTCCTGGTCGAACTCGCCGAGATGCCGGTGCGTGCCGCCGGCCGAATAGGGATGGGTGCCGCCCGACAGCTCGGCGTGCAAGAGGTTCTCCTTCAGCGAGCGCCCTGCCCCGCTGACGCCCGCCTTGAGGTCGAGGATGATGTCGTCGAGGTCGATGATTCCCTTTTCGATCAGCGGCCTGAGCGCATACTGCCCGGTCGCGGCGTTGCATCCGGTCCCGGCCACGAGGCGGGCGTTGCGGATCTCGTCGCGGTAGAATTCGGT
>JBFKMA010000173.1:0-5414 GCA_041630175.1 Albidovulum sp. | reverse complement strand
GGATATTGTCGGCAGAGAATTCGCTGAAGCTTTCGGCACAGTCGCCGCCCTGAAGCAGGAAGGCCCGTCCCTCGGACACCTCGCCCAGGGCGCGCTTGAGCTTGCGCACCTCTCCGGCGAAGACCAGCGGCGGGAAGGCCGCGATCCGCGCCTCGACGGATGTCAGCGCGGCTTGATCCGGATAGTCGGGCATCTGCACCCGCGGCTTGGCGCGCCAATCGGATTTGGTCCAGCCCTGCGTCATCTCTGGTCTCCTGAGGCTTCAACTACAGCGGACGGTTTATACTGAACGGTCCAACCCCTTGCAAACCGATATGGCTGCAAATCCCGCTTGCGAGGAACCGGTAATGATGATTGTTATGCGCGAAACGACTAATATGGGTCGCATTATGGCGGTCAATCCTGCACGGGGCAAGAAAGAGACGGACAGCGCGCTCCGGCAGCGGCGCTTTGTCTTCCTGCTCCTCAACCGTTTCACGATGCTGTCCTTCGCCGGCGCCATCGAGCCCCTGCGCATCGCCAACCGGGTGATCGGCCGCGAGGCCTATACCTGGGTTCTGGCCGGCGAAGGCGGGGACCAGAGCATCTGTTCGAACGGCGCCGCCTTCAAGCTCGACATGGGTCTCGAGGAGATCGACCGCGAGGACACGCTCTTCGTCTGCGGCGGCATCGACGTCCAGCAGGCGACGACGCGGCCGATCCTGAACTGGCTCAGACGCGAGGCGCGGCGCGGGGTGGCCATCGGCGGACTCTGCACCGGCGCCTACGCGGTCGCCAAGGCGGGGCTTCTCGACGGCAAGCGCGCCACGATCCACTGGGAAAACCAGGACAGCTTCCTCGAGGAGTTCGAGGATGTGCGGCTGACGAAGTCGGTCTTCGTCGTGGACGGCAACCGGATGTCGACGGCCGGCGGCACCGCCTCCATCGACCTGATGCTGAAGATCGTCGCCCAGGATCACGGCGAGGACATCGCCAATACCGTGGCCGACCAGCTCATCTATTCCTCGATCCGAACCGACCAGGACACCCAGCGGCTCTCGATCCCGACGCGGATCGGCGTGCGGCATCCGAAGCTCTCTCAGGTCATCCAGATGATGGAGAGCAATATCGAGGACCCGATCAGCCCCGCCGATCTCGCCGAAGACGTCGGCATGTCGACGCGCCAGCTCGAACGGCTGTTCCGGCGCTACCTCAACCGCTCGCCCAAACGCTACTACATGGAGCTTCGCCTGCAAAAGGCGCGCAATCTGCTGATGCAGACCGACATGAGCGTGATCAACGTGGCGCTGGCCTGCGGCTTCGCGAGCCCCTCGCATTTCTCGAAATGCTACCGGGCGCATTACAAGACCACGCCCTACCGCGAACGCGGGTCGCACGGCGCGACGGCCATCGCCACGCCGCGCCTGTCGATCTGAACCCTATTCGGGCCGGATCCGGAACAACGCTCCCCGGTCGACCGACAGGAACCAGATCGTCCCGTCGGGCGCCTCCCGGATGTCGCGGACGCGCCCGGTCTCGCGGGTCCTCAGCGCCTCCTCGGCCCAGCCCGCTTGCGGGTCGAGCCGGGCGATGTAGTCGAATTTCAGGCTGCCCACGAAGTGGTCGCCCGCCCAGGCGGGCCAGAGCCGGCCGGAATAGATCATGTGCCCCGACGGCGCGATGGACGGGTCCCAGTAATGCGCGGGCTGCTCCATGCCCGGCGCCTCGCTGCCCACGCCGATGCGCCCCCCGCTGTAATGGCGGCCATAGGCGATGACCGGCCAGCCGTAATTGGCGCCCTTGCGGATCAGGTTGACCTCGTCGCCGCCCCTCGCCCCGTGTTCGGAGGACCAGAGCCGGCCTTCGGCGTCGAAGGTCAGCCCTTGCGGGTTGCGGTGGCCGTAGCTCCAGATCACGCCGCCCGCGCGATCGAGGAACGGGTTGCCCGGCGCCGGCCGTCCGTCGCGGGTGATGCGGATGATCTTGCCGTGGAGCTTGTCGAGATCCTGCGCCGGGTCGAATTCGCCGCGCTCGCCGATGGTGAGATAGATCGCCCCGTCAGGCCCCTCCGCCAGCCGCCCGCCGAAATGCCGGCCGCCCGAGGAGCCGGCCGGCATTTCCCAGATGATGCGCGCATCGCGCAGACGCGCGCCGTCGAGCCGCGCCGCCGCCACGGCGGTCCCGGCGCCGCTGCCCTGCCGGCGCGCGAAGCTCAGCAGAACTTCGCCCGTCCGGGCAAAATCGCGCGGCACGAGCACGTCGAACAACCCGCCCTGCCCGCCGGTCCGCACCTCGGGCACACCAGCCACGGCCAAGACCCCGCCGCCGGGTGCGAATCGCAGGAGCCGGCCAGCGCGCTCGGTCACGAGAAAGCCGCCCTCCGGCAGGAAAGCGAGCGACCACGGCTCGCGCAGGCCGTCGGCGATGCGCTCGATCCGAACCCGCCCGGCGCTCGTGTCGAGCGGACCGGCCAGCGCCGGGCCGGCAAGCAGCGCCAGGACCAGGATCGACCGAATCGCGAGCAGAAACATGGGCTCAGCTCTCCTCGGGGCTGTGCCCGGCAAAAATAGACGTGTCCGCCGGTCCGTCCAGTCAATTCGCCGGCACATGCGGTCATTATGCCATGCAGCGAACGGCTTTTCTTTTCAGTGACACCACTTTAGTTTGCCTTCAGGACAGTGTTCCAACATGGGAGTAACCAAATGAAGAAACTTCTCACCGCCACTGCGGCCGCGGCCCTTCTTGCCGGGGCAGCCGGGGCAGAAGAGATCAAGATCGGCGTGATCCTCGGCTTCACCGGGCCGCTGGAATCCATCACCCCGCACATGGGCTCGGGCGCTGAACTCGCGATGAAGGAAGTGACGGATTCCGGCAAGCTTCTCGGCGGCTCCACCGTGACCTCGGTACGCGGTGACTCGACCTGCGTCGACGCCGCCGCCGCCACCGCCGCCGCGGAACGCCTGATCACCACCGACAAGGTCAACGCGATCATGGGTGCCGACTGCTCCGGCGTGACCGGCGCGATCCTCGCCAACGTCGCGGTGCCGAACGGCGTCGTGATGATCTCGCCCTCGGCCACCTCGCCCGGGCTATCGACCGCCGAGGACAACGGCCTGTTCTTCCGCACCGCGCCTTCGGATGCGCGCCAGGGCGTGATCGTCGCCGACGTGCTGAAGGATCGCGGCATCAGCTCGGTCGCGATCTCCTACACCAACAACGACTACGGCAAGGGTCTTGCCGACGCCATCCAGTCGGCGGTCGAAGCATCGGGCGGCACCGTGACGATCTCCTCGGCGCATGAGGACGGCAAGGCCGACTACTCGGCCGAAGTCGGCGCACTCGCCTCAGGCGGCGGCGACGCGCTCATCGTTGCCGGCTATGTCGACCAGGGCGGCTCGGGCATCATCCAGGGCGCGCTCGACACCGGCGCGTTCTCGACCTTCGTTCTGCCCGACGGCATGTATGGCACGGTCCTCGAGGAGAAGTTCGGCAGCTCGATCGACGGTTCCATCGGCACGGTTCCGGGCACCGACAGCCCCGGCGGCGCCTCGTTCATCGACATGGCTTCGGCGGCCGGCTTCGACGGCACCTCGTCCTTCGCACCGGAAAGCTACGACGCGGCGGCGCTGATCATGCTGGCCATGCAGGCGGCCGGTTCGTCGAATTCGGCGGACTTCGCGGCCAAGGTCATGGACGTGGCCAACGCCCCGGGCGAGCCGATCTATCCGGGCGAACTCGGCAAGGCGCTCGAACTGATCGCGGCAGGCACCGACATCGACTATGTCGGCGCCTCGGCGGTGGAACTGATCGGGCCGGGCGAATCCGCCGGCAGCTACCGTGAATACGAGTTCAAGGACGGCAAGATCACGACCGTGGGCTACCGTTAAGCGATGCGAAACTGAAGAGCAGCCCGGCATGTCCGGGCTGCTTTTCCATTTAAGGAAAAGAGCTTCGAAAACGCCTTGAAGCGCGTGAAGCGAAAAATGGGGGGGATGCATGATCATCGTTGAGGGTCTGCACAAGCATTTCGGCGGGTTCCGTGCCGTCGACGGTGCTTCGATGGAGATCGCCAAGGGTTCCATCACCGGGCTGATCGGCCCGAACGGAGCGGGCAAGACGACGCTCTTCAACGTCATCGCCGGGGTCCATCAGCCGACCTCGGGCCGCGTCGTCATGGATGGCGAGGACATCACCGGCCTGCCGCCGCACGAGCTGTTCCACAAGGGCCTCCTGCGCACCTTCCAGATCGCCCACGAATTCTCGTCGATGACGGTGCGCGAGAACCTGATGATGGTCCCCGGCGGCCAGTCGGGCGAGACGCTGTGGAACGCCTGGTTCCACCGCAACCGCATCGCGCGCGAAGACGCCGAGCTTGTGAAGAAAGCCGACGACGTCCTTGATTTCCTGACGATTTCCCATCTTGCGGACGAACGCGCCGGCAATCTCTCGGGCGGTCAGAAGAAGCTCCTGGAGCTTGGCCGCACGATGATGGTCGAGGCCAAGATCGTCTTCCTCGACGAGGTCGGCGCGGGTGTGAACCGCACGCTTCTCAACACGATCGGCGACGCGATCGTGCGGCTCAACAAGGAGCGCGGCTACACGTTCTGCGTGATCGAGCACGACATGGACTTCATCGGCCGGCTCTGCGACCCGGTCATCGTCATGGCCGAGGGCAAGGTGCTGGCCGAAGGCTCGGCCGACAGCATCATGCAGAACGAGGCGGTGATCGAGGCCTATCTCGGCCGCGGCTTGAAGAACAAGATCAAGGCGGAGGCAGGTGCATGAGCGGCACTGACAACCCCTACAAGGACGGCCGCGGCAACAAGGACCGGTCGATCACCAAGGCCGGCGGCGGCGAACTTGAATACAAGGCGAAGGGCGGCAGCGCCCGCCCCGCCCCCGGCGGTCCCTTCCTCGCAGCCGAGAACATGACCGGCGGCTACGGTGCCGCCGACATCCTGCATGACTGCACGCTGACCGTCGAAAAGGGCCAGATCGCCGTCATCGTCGGCCCGAACGGCGCCGGCAAGTCGACCGCGATGAAGGCGGTCTTCGGGATGCTCAACCTGCGCGGCGGCCATGTGAAGCTCGACGGCGAGGACATTTCCGCGCTCACGCCGCAGGACCGCGTGGCCAAGGGCATGGGCTTCGTGCCGCAGACCAGCAACGTCTTCCCCTCGATGAGCGTTGAGGAGAACCTGGAGATGGGCGCGTTCATCCGCAAGGATGATTTCCGCAACACGATGGAGCAGGTCTACGACCTCTTCCCGATCCTCAAGGAAAAGCGCCGCCAGCCGGCCGGAGAGCTTTCGGGCGGTCAGCGCCAACAGGTGGCCGTCGGCCGCGCGCTGATGACCGAACCCAAGGTGCTGATGCTGGACGAACCGACCGCCGGCGTCTCGCCCATCGTGATGGACGAGCTCTTCGACCGCATC
>JBFKMA010000172.1:0-5477 GCA_041630175.1 Albidovulum sp. | reverse complement strand
GGCTCGAGCCCGCGATGCAGGCGCAGATCGCGATCCTCGAGGCGGTGCGCGACACCGTGCCGGGGGCGATCGTAGTCGGCGATTCCACACAAGCCGTCTATGCTGGCAACCTCTATTACGACCACGACCGGCCCGGCGGCTGGTTCAACGCCGCGACCGGCTTCGGGGCCCTGGGCTTCGCGATCCCCGCCGCGATCGGCGCCGGGCTCGCCGCGCCCGACGCGCCGGTCGTCTGCCTGGCGGGTGATGGCGGGGCGCAGTTCACGCTGCCCGAGCTGATGACGGCGGTCGACGAGAAGCTGCCGATCGCCTTCCTGATCTGGAACAACCGCGCCTATCTGGAAATCGCCGCCTCGATGGCGCGGGCCGGCGTGACAGTCACCGGCTGCCACCCGACACCGCCGGATTTCGAGTGGATCGCGCGGTCCTGCGCGATGCCCTACCGGCGCGCGGCGATGACGCCGGAAGCCGTAGCGCAGGCGCTGCGCGAAATACGGTCCGCGGACGGGCCGGTGATGATTGAGATCGACGCAAACGAATGAGGCAGAGCGACATGAGCCAAACCGATCCGTCCTGGCAGTTCCGCCGCGCCATCACCCGGCGCCCGGGCCAGAGCGTCACCGCCGGACTGCGCGCCGTCGACACCGGCGCGCCCGACCGCGACCTGATGCTGCGCCACCATGCCGACTATGTCGCGATGCTGCAGGAGGCCGGCGTCGAGGTGACCGAGCTCGAACCGCTCGAAGCCCATCCCGATGCGCTCTTCGTCGAGGACACCGCGCTCTGCCTGCCCGAGGGCGCGGTGCTGATGCGGCCCGGCGCGCCCAGCCGTCTCGGCGAGGTCGCGGAAATGACGCCGGTGCTGCGGCGGATGTTCGGCGATGTGCGCGCCATCTCCGGACCGGGCACGATCGAGGGCGGCGACATCCTGACCACGTCGCGCGAGATCCTCGTCGGCCAATCGGCGCGCACCGATGCCGACGGCATCGCCGAGCTCGCGGCGATCCTGCGGGGCTGGGGGCGGCGCCTGCGCGAGGTGCGGGTGCCCGAGGGGGTGCTGCATTTCAAGACCGATTGCTCGCTCCTCGACGGCGAGACGATCCTTGCGACCGAGCGGCTGGCGGCTTCGGGCTGTTTCAAGGGCTACCGGGTGATCCTGACCGCGCCGGGCGAGGAGGCGGCGGCCAACGCGATCCGCGTCAACGAGTTCGTGCTGATGGCGGCGGGCTTTCCCGAAACCGCGCGGCGGCTGCGCGGCGCCGGCTACGATCCGCGCGAGATCGGCAACAGCGAATGCGCCAAGCTCGACGGCGGCATGTCCTGCCTGTCGCTGCGATTCTGAGCCGGGGCGCGGCGATTCCAGCAATGCTCTGCGGATCTTCGACGGAACATCGCGGCTCCGCGCCCCGTCCAGCCGGTGCGGACATTCGCATTGCGGCACGCGCCCTGAACGGTGCGGAACTTCACCACTCCCCCGGACGCGAGCCCGAATGCCCGTCGGCAACGGTGCCTCTTGTCAAGTCTCGAAGGAATTCGGTAGAAGCGCATTCGCAATCCGGGGCTCCGCCGCCCCAGCTACATCCTCCGATCAACGCTCGAACGTCCGGGAGAATCAGGGCCCGTCGCCATCGAGGCCCGGAGGGTAGCCGCAACCGGGAGAAATGCTGTGACGCCGCGTGCCTGCCTTGCCGTGCTGACCCTTCCGCTCCTGGCCGCCTGTGGCGGCGGCGAGATGCGCCTGTATCCGGTGTCGGGTCCGATCGCCGATCTCAACCCTTCGCATGTCATCGTGGTCAAGGCCGACAATGACAAGGAAACCTCCGGCCCGATCAGCTTCCGCCTGCCCAAGCCCGACAAGCTCAAGTGCAAGGGCACCTGGAGTTCGGTGACGCCCAAGATCGTGTCGCGCGAAAAGGGGGTCACGCTCACGCTGCGCGACACCGGCGGCAAGCTCAAGCGCTCGACCGAGGATGTGGGCGGCGTCAACACCGGCGAGATCTACGCGGTGTGCTCGGACGGCTCGCGCGTGCAGGGCACGTTCCGGTCAGGCTCGGGAACACAGAGCGGCACCGGTGCCGCCACCGATACGCTGGGCAACAGCTACAAGCTCCTGTTCTAGGCGCCGCACCGGCCCTTTCATCGGAAGTCGCGACATGGGTTTCGGTTCAGGGACCCGAAGTAGCACATGGTTGCGCCCGACGAACCGGCATCTCCGCAAGACCAAGCCCAGCGCCGCCGTCGAGGCGCTGGCGCAGGGTGCTTCCCCCGTTCCAACGAGTCGAACGCAGCTTGGAACCATGGGATCGAACACCTCGGCCTGAATTGCTGGCTGTCTGGCCGTCATCGGGTCATCTGTGGGGTTCGGCCCATGTCGCCGCTCAGCCGGACTCGACATGGGTGACGTTACGGAAGGAAAACTTTTCGGGCTGACAAAAATTTTTTTACTACTAACATGACAGCCGACCTGCGGCGGATTCGAAGACTTGCCCCGACAACAGCCACAAGCGACGACCAGTATCGGCCCGCTCATCCGCGGCCGCCGGAGGCAGCTGTCGATCACGCTGCAGGAGCTGGGCGAGAAATCCGGCGTCTCGGTCGGCTATCTGAGCCAGCTCGAGCGCGACAACGCGACGCCGACGCTCGGCACGCTGGCGCAGATCGCGAGGGCGCTCGGCGTCGGGCTCGACTATTTCATCGCGACGCCGCGCCCCGCCGATGCGCTGACCGTCGCCGCCGAGCGGCCGAAATTCTCGGTCGACGGGTCCTCGGTCATCTACGAACGCCTCGGCGCCGAGTTTCCCGGGGCCGAGCTTTCCTCCTTCATCCTGCACGTGCCGCCCGGCTACCGCTCCGAGACCGTCAGCCACGAGGGCGAGGAGATCGTCTACGTCCTCGAAGGCAGCGTCGTGCAGGTGCTGGAGGGCGAGGAGTTCCGCATGCAGGCCGGCGACAGCCTGCATTACCGCGGCAACCGTCCGCATGGGTGGTTCAACGACAGCGGCGCGCCCGCGAAGATCCTGTGGACCGGCACGCTGGAGCTGTTCCGCGGCCCCACCCGCGCCGCGCCGGTCCTGCCGTCGCTCGCCTCCGGCCGGCGTGGAGAGACGTCATGAGCGCCGCACCGCCACAGCACATTACCGAATTTCCCGGCAGGGCCCGATCGGCCCGCGCCGGGGATGCCCCTGCCACTTCCGCGTGAAGTGACAGCAATGAACCCAAGACTGAAAACCGACACTGGGAGGAAGAGAATGAAACTCGGATACCAACTCGCCACCGGCCTCGTGCTGGCCGCCCTCATGGGCGGCGCGGCCTCGGCCAAGACGCTGGTCTATTGCTCGGAAGGCTCGCCCGAGGGCTTCGACCCGGCGCTCTACACGTCTGGCACGACCTTCGATGCCTCCGAGCACCCGATCTACGACAAGCTCGTGCTGTTCGAGACCGGCACCACCAACGTCACTCCGGGCCTCGCCGAAAGCTGGGAAACCTCGGAAGACGGGCTGGAATACACGTTCAACCTGCGCAAGGGCGTGAAGTTCCACTCGAACGAGCAGTTCACGCCGACGCGTGACTTCAACGCCGATGACGTGATCTTCTCGTTCGAGCGTCAGGGCAAGGCCGACAACCCCTACAACCAGGTCTCCGGCGGCACCTGGGAATATTTCAACGGCATGTCGATGCCCGACCTGATCACGGAGATCGTCAAGGTCGACGACTACACCGTGAAATTCGTGCTGAGCCGGCCCGAGGCGCCGATGATCTCGAACCTCGCGATGGGCTTCGCCTCGATCATGTCGAAGGAATATGCCGACGCGATGCTCGCGGCCGGCACGCCCGAGATGCTGAACCAGGCGCCGATCGGCACCGGTCCGTTCAGCCTCGTCGCCTATCAGAAGGACGCGGTGATCCGCTACAAGGCCAATCCCGACTACTGGCGCGGCGCGGCGGCGATCGACGATCTGGTCTTCGCGATCACCCCGGATGCGTCCGTCCGCTACCAGAAGCTGAAGGCCGGCGAATGCCATGTCATGCCCTATCCGAACCCCGCCGATATCGAGGCGATGCGCTCGGACCCGGACGTGCAGCTTCTGGAGCAGGAAGGTCTGAACGTCGGCTACTTGGCCTACAACACCAAGGTCGCGCCCTTCGACAGGACCGAGGTGCGCAAGGCGCTCAACATGGCGATCGACAAGCAGGCGATCATCGACGTCGTGTTCCAGGGCTCCGGCCAGGCCGCGAAGAACCCGATCCCGCCGACGATCTGGTCCTATAACGACGCGATCGAGGACGATCCCTACGATCCCGAAGCCGCCAAGGCCGCGCTCGCCGAAGCCGGCGTCAGCGACCTCGATCTGAAGGTCTGGGCGATGCCGGTGCAGCGCCCCTACAACCCCAACGCCCGCCGCATGGCCGAGCTGATCCAGGCCGACATGGCCAAGATCGGCGTCAACGTCGAGATCGTCTCCTACGAATGGGGCGAGTATCTCGAACGCTCGAAGGCCGAGGACCGCGACGGCGCGGTGCTCTTGGGCTGGACCGGCGACAACGGCGATCCGGACAACTTCCTCGCCGTGCTCCTGGGCTGTGACGCCGTCGGCGGATCCAACCGCGCCCAGTGGTGCAACGAGGAGTTCGAGGGTCTGGTGCAGAAGGCCAAGGTCACATCGAACCCCGAAGAGCGCACCAAGCTCTATGAAGAGGCGCAGGTCGTCTTCAAGCGCGAGGCGCCCTGGGCCACGATCGCCCATTCGGTGGTCTTCATGCCGGTGCGGCCGCAAGTGACCGGCTACAAGGTCCATCCGCTCGGCGGCCATATCTTCTATGGCGTCGATCTGACGGAATGATGCGAGAAGGATGGGGCCGGTTCCGGCCCCGTCCGCCTTCCGGGGGAGGACAATCATGAGTGACCGCTACGCCGCGCATCGCCGCGTCGCGCGCGATCTGGGCGTCGAGGCCGTGGCGCTCGTGCCGGGGCCGAATTTCGAACGGCTCTACGACGCGTCCTTCGGCAGCAACGAACGCCCCCTCGTCATCGTGATCCCGGCCGAAGGCGCGCCCGCGGCCCTCGTCCCCAATCTCGAACTCTCGTCCTTCGCGCATCTGGATTTCGAGGGCGCGGTCTTCGACTGGCGCGACCAGACCGGCTACACAGACGCCTTCGCCGCGCTGGCCGCCCATCTGCCGATCCGCTCGCTCGGCGTCGAGGGCCAGGTGATGCGGGTCTTCGTCCATCACGCTCTGGTCGCCGCCACGCCCGGCCTCGCGGTGATCGACGCCGAACGCGCGATCTCGGGACTGCGGCTGCGGAAGACGCCGGCCGAGATCGCCGCCCTGAGCGAGGCGATCCGGATCTCCGAGGCCGCGCTTGGCGAGACCCTCGATCAGGTCCGCACGGGCTTGACCGTGGCCGAGGTCGAACGGCTCCTCGTCGCCGCCCTCTTCGCCCACGGCGCCGACGACCAGTCCTTCGGCGCGCTGGT
>JBFKMA010000171.1:0-5560 GCA_041630175.1 Albidovulum sp. | reverse complement strand
TGGCGTCGACGTCCGGGTTGACCCGCACCGTGACCGGCGCACGCATCCCGAGCGAGACGGCGACCTCGTTCAGCGCCAGAAGCTCCGGCTCGCTCTCGACGTTGAACTGGCGGATGCCGCCTTCCAGCGCGGTGCGCATCTCATCGCGGGTCTTGCCGACGCCGGAAAAGACGATGCGCTCGCCCGGCACGCCCGCGGCCCTGGCCTTGAGATATTCGCCGACCGAGACGACATCGACGCCGGTGCCAAGTCCTGCCAGCGTGCGGATCACCGACAGGTTGCCGTTCGACTTCATCGCGAAGCAGATCAGGTGCGGCAGCCCCGCCAGCGCCTCCTCGAAGAGCCGGTAGTGCCGCGTCAGCGTCGCCGTGGAATAGACGTAGAAGGGCGTGCCCACCGCCGCCGCGATCTCGGAGATCGCCACGTCCTCGGCATGAAGCGCGCCGTCGCGGTAGAGGAAATGGTCCATGTCTCAAGGGCCCTGCGCTGCATCCGTCGGTTCGCGCCGATGTAGAGCATCACGGGGCGCAAGGAAAGCCACCGGGAATGTGATTTGCTTTCAATCAATCGTTTGATTAACATTGCTGCGAGACTCACCCCGGAGGTCCGATGACCGACCCCGCCAATGCCCCAGAAGGCACGGCTGCCGATCTCATCGCGGCCGCCTTGCATCTTTTCGGCCGCAAGGGCTTCGCCGCCACCTCGACGCGCGAGATCGCCACCCGCGCGGCGACCAATGTCGCCTCGATCGCCTACCATTTCGGCGGCAAGGAGGGCCTGCGCCGCGCCTGCGGCACCGAGGTCGCCCGCCGCATCGGCGGGGTGATCGCCGCCGCCGCGCTGCCCGAGGCGCCTTCGCCCGAGGCCGCCGAGCGGCAGATGGAGGCAATCCTGCGCGCCATGGTCGGCTTCGTCGCGGGCGCCCGCGAGGCCGACGACCTCATCGCCTTCATGCTCCGCGAGGTCGCGGAGAACGGCCCGGTGCTCGACGCCGTCTACGGCACGATGATCGAACCCATGCACCGCCGCTTCTGCGCGCTCTGGGCCACCGCGACGGGGTGGGAGGCGGAAAGCGAGGACACACGGCTCATGGTGTTCTCGCTGGTCGGACAGGTGCTCTATTTCCGCATCGGAGCGCCGATCGTCACCCGCCGCATGGGCTGGCCGGCGCTCGGTCCCGCCGAGGCGGCGCGGATCGCCGACCGCCTCGCCGCCAATCTTCACGCCCTGATCGAACGGGAGCGCATGTCATGACCGGCTTCCTCTGCGCCGCCCCGATCCTCTCGGCCCTTTTCTCGGCCTGTTCGCCGGTGCCGCCGTTCGCCACCGGCTATGTCGAGGGCGAATACGTGCTGATCGCACCGGTCGCGACCGCGCAGATCGACCAGCTTGCAGTCGGCCGCGGCGACCGGGTCGAGGCCGGCACGCTGCTGGTCGAGATGGAGCGCCGCGATGCCGAGATCGCGCTGTCGGAGGCGGCCGCAGCCCTGGCCGAGGCCGAGAGCCGGCTGGCGAACCTGCGCGAGGGCCGGCGGCCAGAGGAGATTCGCGTCATCGAGGCGACGCTCGCCTCGGCCCGCGCCCAGGCCGCCGAGGCCGACCGCGCCGCCGAGCGGCTGCGAAGCCTCGCGACGCGCGGCGCGGCGACCGCCACCCAGGCCGACGACGCCGAAACTGCCGCGGCCGTGGCGCAGGCGAAGCTGGCCGAGGCCGAGGCGAACCTCGCCGTGGCCCGCCTGCCCGCCCGCCCGCAGGAGATCGCCGCCGCCGAGGCCGCCGTCGAAGGCGCCACCGCGGCCCGCGCGCGGGCCGAGTGGAACCTGTCGCAGCGCCGCCTGACCGCGCCGGCGCCGGGCACGATCTTCGACGTGATCCGCACGCCCGGCGAGATCGCCGGCCCCTCGGCGCCGGTCCTGTCGATGCTGCCCGACGGCGCGGTGAAGCTCCGCCTCTACGTCCCCGAGGCGACGATCTCGGCCATCGCTCCCGGCGCGGCACTGTCGGTCAACTGCGACGGCTGCGCGCCGGGCCTGACCGCGACCGTCACCTACGTCTCCGACGCGCCGGACTTCACTCCGCCTGTCATCTACTCGCTCGAGTACCGCCAGACGCTCGTCTACCTGATCGAGGCGCGGCCAGAGGACGCGCCGGGCCTGAAACCCGGCCAAATCGTCGATGTCCGCCTGCCCGGGGCCGGGCAATGAACGGCGAGCGCGTCATCGAGGTCCACGGCCTGACCAAGCGCTATGGCGGCCGGGCGGTGGTGGACGATGTCTCGATGAGCGTGCGCAAGGGCGAGATCGCCGGCTTTCTCGGCCCGAACGGCTCGGGCAAGACCACGACGATCCGGCTGATGTGCGGGCTCCTGACCCCTGACGCGGGCGAAGGCCGGGTGCTCGGCCACGACATCCGCCGCGAGGGCCGCGCGATCAAGCGCGAAGTGGGCTACATGACCCAGCGTTTCTCTTTCTACGAGGATCTGACGATCGAGGAGAACCTGAACTTCGTCGCCGGGCTCTACCGGCTCAGGCCCGCCCGGAAATACGTCGCCGACACCCTCGCCCATCTCGGCATGACCTCGCGCCGCAGGCAGCTCGTCGGGTCGCTGTCGGGCGGCTGGAAGCAGCGTCTCGCGCTTGCCGCCTGCATCATGCACCAGCCGAAGCTCCTGATGCTCGACGAGCCGACGGCGGGGGTGGATCCCAAGGCGCGGCGCGATTTCTGGGACGAGATCCACCGGCTTGCCGCGGACGGGCTCACGGTGCTCGTTTCGACCCATTACATGGACGAGGCCGAGCGCTGCCACCGGATCAACTACATCTCCTTCGGCAAGCTGGTGGCCAAGGGCACGGTGGCCGAGGTGGTGCGCGATGCCGGGCTGACCACCGTGGTCCTGGAAGGCGACGCCACGCCCGAGGCCGCGCGACGGCTGCAAGGCGCGCCCGGGGTGGAGCAGGTGGCGCCCTTCGGCGCGACGCTGCATGTCGTCGGCCGCGACGGCGCCGCCTTGCGCGCCTCGGCCGCGCGGGCCGCGGCGGAAACGGGATGCACCTTGACCGAGGCCGAAACGAGCCTTGAGGACGTGTTCATCCAGCTCATGGGCGGTGCCAAGGACAACATGGCATGAGGCGCTTCCTCTCTCTCGGCCGTCTCGCCGCGATCCTGCGCAAGGAAGCGATCCAGATGCGCCGCGACCGGGTCACCTTCGCGATGATGCTGGGGATCCCGCTGATCCAGCTTCTGCTCTTCGGCTTCGCGATCAACACCGACCCCAAGGGCCTGCCCGCGGCGCTCGTGGCCCCCACCCAGGACCGCTACACCCGCGCCATCGTCTCGGCGCTGGAACTCACGGGCTATTACCGCTTCACCCACCCCGCCGCCTCGGCCGCCGAGGCCGAACAGCTCATCACGCGGGGCGATGTCGCCTTCGTCGTCACCGTTCCTTCCGATTTCGGCCGCCGGGTCGAGCGCGGCGACCACCCGGAGATCCTGATCGAGGCCGACGCGACCGATCCCTCGGTCGCCTCGGGCGCGATCTCCACGCTCGGCACGGTCGCCGCCGAGGCGCTCCTGCGCGAACGCGGGGCCGAGGTCGAGGCGGTCGAGGCGGCGGCGGCGCAACTGCAGCTCACCGTGCACCGGCGCTACAATCCCGAAGGCATCACGCAATACAACATCGTGCCGGGCCTTCTCGGCGTGATCCTTCAGATGACGATGGTGATGATGACCTCGATCGCGCTGACGCGCGAAGTCGAGCGCGGCACGATGGAGAACCTCCTCTCGATGCCGACCACGCCCCTGGAGATCATGCTCGGCAAGGTGCTGCCCTATCTCGGTGTCGGCGCGGTGCAGGTGGTGGTCGTGCTCGTCGCGGCGAAGCTGATCTTCGACGTGCCCTTCGTCGGCGCGCTGCCGCTCTTGCTCCTCGGTGTCTTCGTCTTCGTCGCGGCGCTGGTCATCCTCGGCTACCTGATCTCCACCGCCTCGCGGACACAAATGCAGGCGATGCAGCTGACGTTCTTCTTCTTCCTGCCCTCGCTGCTCTTGTCGGGCTTCATGTTCCCCTATCGCGGCATGCCGGGCTGGGCCCAGATGCTGGGCGAGATCTTCCCGCTCACCCATTTCCTGCGGCTGATTCGGGCGGTGATGCTGAAGGGTGCCGACTATACCGGGATCGCGCAGCCGATGGCCGCGCTCGTGGTCTTCGTCGTGGTCTTCTCGGCGCTCGCGCTCCTGCGCTTCCGCCGGACGCTGGACTGAGAAACGCGGGTCACAACGATCCCGCGACGCCAACCTTGACCTGACCGCTGACGCTCAGCCCCGGCTGGCTCTGCTCGGTCGGCGGAGTCGGGGGGCCGTCGACGCCGCAGGCGGCGAGTGCCAGAAGCGTGAGGAGTGCCGCGAGGCGGTTCATCCGAGCTTCTCCTTCCAGTCGGCGATCCGCGCCCGTACCTGATCCGGCGCGGTGCCGCCGTAGCTCTGCCGGCTCGCCACCGAGTTGTGGACGCCGAGAACGGAATAGACCTCCTCGGTGATCCCGGCATGGGCCGACTGCATGTCGGCGAGACTCAGTTCCGGCAGGTCGCAGCCCTGCTTCTCGGCCAGCGCGACGAGGCTGCCGGTGACGTGATGCGCCTCGCGGAACGGCAGGCCGAGGGCGCGGACCAGCCAGTCGGCGAGGTCGGTCGCGGTCGAGAAGCCCGAGGCGGCCGCGCGTTCGAGATTGGCGCGCTGCGCCGTCATGTCGCGCACCATGCCTTCCATCGCGGCGAGCGCCAGCATCAGGTTGTCGGCCGCGTCGAAGACCTGTTCCTTGTCTTCCTGCATGTCCTTGGAATAGGCCAAGGGCAGCCCCTTCATCACCATCATAAGCGCGACATTGGCGCCCATGATCCGGCCGATCTTGGCGCGGATCAGTTCGGCCGCGTCGGGGTTCTTCTTCTGCGGCATGATCGAGGAGCCGGTCGAGAACCGGTCGGACAGAGCCACGAAGCGGAACTGCGCCGAGGACCAGATCACCAGTTCCTCGGCGAAGCGCGACAAATGCATGGCCGAGATCGAGGCCGCGGCTAGGAACTCGAGCGCGAAGTCGCGGTCGCTGACGGCGTCGAGCGAATTCGCCATCGGCCGGTCGAAGCCGAGCGCGGTCGCCGTCATGTGCCGGTCGATCGGGAAGGAGGTGCCGGCCAGGGCCGCCGCGCCGAGCGGGCATTCGTTCATCCGGGCGCGGGCGTCGGTGAAACGGCCGACATCGCGGCCGAACATCTCGACATAGGCCATCATGTGATGGCCCCAGGTCACCGGCTGCGCGGTCTGCAGATGGGTGAAGCCCGGCATCACCCAGTCCGCGCCGGCCTCGGCCTGCGCCAGAAGCGCCTTCTGCAGCGCCGTCAGCCCCTCGATCGCCGCATCCGCCTGGTCGCGGACCCAGAGCCGGAAGTCGGTCGCCACCTGGTCATTGCGCGACCGCGCCGTGTGGAGCCGTCCCGCGGGCTCCCCGATCAGATCCTTCAGCCGCGCCTCCACATTCATGTGGATGTCTTCCAGAGCGGTGGAAAAC
>JBFKMA010000170.1:0-5579 GCA_041630175.1 Albidovulum sp. | reverse complement strand
ATTCCCGGCGCGGCGCGGTTCGCGGTGGTGACCGACCCGCAGGGCGCCCGGTTCGGCATCCTCGCCTCGGAAAGCGGCGAGGCCAGCGCCGCCTTCGACCAGAAGAAGGCCGGCCACGGCAATTGGCACGAACTCATGACCACCGATCCCGCAGCCGCGATGGCGTTCTACGGCAAGCAGTTCGGATGGAAGCCCGGCCAGAGCATGGATATGGGCGAGATGGGCAGCTACGACATCTTCCGCCACGGCAAGGCCGATATCGGCGGCATGATGCAACTCGCGCCGGAAATGCCCGGCGCGGGCCATCCGTTCTGGCTGCCGTATTTCGGCAGCGACGGGATCGAGGCGGCGATCGGGCGGGTGAGCGCGGCGGGCGGCAGGGTCTTCCACGGCCCGCGCGAAGTGCCGGGCGGCGTCTTCATCATGGTGGGCGAAGATCCGCAGGGTGCGCTGTTCGCGCTGGTCGGACCGAAATAGGCATCAGGGCGCGGCCGCGCCCGCCATCTCCGGCATCCGCTCCAGGAGCCAGGCCCGGAAGACCCGCGCCGGCCGCCTGAGCGTGCCGAGATCGGGGTAGACGAGGTGGTAGTATTCGAGCCCCGCGACCCTGACGCCGGGCAGGCAGGGCACCAGCCCCTGCGCCGCCATCACCGGATCGCTCGCGGGCGCTCGCGCCAGCGCGACCCCGGCGCCGCTCCCGGCCAGGGCCGCGGCCATCACCGTCGAATCGACCATCACGAAACGCGCGCCGGCGCCGAGCACCTTGAGGCTGTCGAAGACATGCGGCCAGCCGGCGCGATGGGTCGCGACCTCGAGGAGCGGATGGTTCAGGAGGTCCGCCGGCGTCCGGATCGCCGCCGCGATCTCGGGCCGCGCGACCGGGTAGAGCACCTCGCCGATCAGCCGGTCATGCGCGCGGCCGAAGGCCGTGGGCGCGCCGAAGATGATCTTCAGATCGCTGAACGCCTGCGCGAAATCCCCGACCGCATTGCCGGTGGTGAGCATCAGCGCGATGTCGGGATGGCGCGCGCCGAAATCGGTGAAGAGCGGCGCCAGCACGCCCTGCGCGAAGATATGCACCGCCTGGACATAGAGCCGCTCCTCCCGCGCCCGGCCGAAGAGCCCCTGGGTCGAGCTTTCGAGCGAGACCAGCGACATCTGCACCGAGGGCAGGTAGGCCCGCCCCGCCTCGGTCAGCGTCACCGCATGGGCATGGCGGGTGAACAGCGCCATGCCGAGATGGGTCTCGAGCGCCCGGACCTGCTGGCTGACCGCGGGGGCGGACATGTTCAGTTCCGCCGCCGCGCGGGCGAAGCTCTCGGTGCGCGCCGCGGCCTCGAAGACGCGCAGCCAGTTCAGCGAGGGGATGCGGGTGCGTTCCATGGCGCAAGGATAAGCTCAGCTTATCCTGACCGGCAAGAGATACCGTTCTGAACCCGGCCGCCTCTGCGCTAGCGTGCAATCCACGCGACGAACGAGGACACCATGACCCTGCCCCTGACCGACGGCCGCCTCTCGGAGGCCGAGAAGGCGCGATACTGGGAAGACGGCTATCTCTTCCCGATCCAGGCGATCAGCCCCGAAAAGGCCCGCGCCTGGCGCTCGGAGCTCGAAGCCATCGAGCATGACTGGCTCGACGCCGGCCTGCCGCTCCCGTTGAACACCTACAAGCGCGTCAACGCCAACTGCGTGTTGCCGCTCGCCCACCGCATCGGCACCGATCCCGCGATCCTCGACGTGGTCGAGGGCATTCTCGGCCCCGACCTGCTGATCTACGGCGTCGAGTTCTTTATCAAGGAGCCCCACACCCGCCACAAGGTTTCCATGCACCAGGACCTGACCTATTGGGGCCTCGGCGCGATCGACGGCATGGTGACGATGTGGCTGGCGCTGTCGCCTTCGACCCGCGCCTCGGGCTGCATGGACTTCGTGCAAGGCAGCCACCTCAACCCGATCCTGCCGCACGAGGACACTTTCGCCGAGGACAACCTCCTTTCCCGCGGCCAGGAGGTGAAGGTCGACGTCGCCCCCGAGGACCGGGTGGCGATCGAGCTGATGCCCGGCCAGATCAGCCTGCATCACGGGCTCACCATCCACGGCTCCGGCCCCAACACCACCGACGACCGCCGCATCGGCGCGGTGGTGCGCTACGTGACGCCCGAGATCGCCCAGCTCGTCGGCGACAAGGACTACGCGATGCTCGCCCGCGGCGCCGACCGGATCGGCAACTTCATCAACTACGCGCCGCCCACGGCGAACTTCACCCCTGCGAGCCTTGCGCTCTACGAGGAAATCCGCTCGGCTCAGGCGAAGTTCCTGATGAAGGGCACAACGAACACCAAAGGTCTATACGCGGAGGCAAACTGATGGAGAAGGTCAGCTTCACCCAGATGAAGGACGGCACCAAGGAGGAATACGAATTCCTCACCGCCCATGAGATCGACCATACGAAACATACCGCCGACCGGCTCCTGACCGCGCTCGTCGACCTCGACAAGTCGCTCTCCGGCTACCAGATCACCCGGCTCGGCCACTCGGTCCAGTCCGCGACGCGCGCCTGGCGCGACGGCGCGGATATCGACTGGGTCGTCTCGGCGCTCCTCCATGACATCGGCGACATCTACGCGCCCTACAACCACGACGAATACGCCGCGACGATCCTCAAGCCCTTCGTGCGCGAGCAATGCGCCTGGTGCGTCCAGACCCACGGCGACTTCCAGATGCTCTATTACGGCCACCACCTCGAGGGCTTCGACCAGCACAAGCGCGAACGCCACCGCGGCCATCCCTATTTCGACGACTGCGCCGAGTTCTGCGAACGCTGGGACCAGGCGTCGTTCGACCCCGACTACGACGACCTGCCGATCGAGTTCTTCGCGCTGATGGTCCGCGAGGTCTTCGCCCGCAAGCCCTATGACCCGGCGGTGATCCGCCGCGGCCAACGCGAGCCCCTGACCAACCCCGAGGCTGCGGCGCTGCGCTGACCCGCTTCCACTTGGTCGAAATATCCCCGCCGGAGGCTTGCGGCCCGGTCCCGGGCCGCAAATCCGCCCCGCCTCTTTCCCTTCGCCCGCCCTTTCGCTAAGGGATGCCCAAGCGAAAGACGGGATCGAACTCATGCCGATGGACAAGACCTTCAACGCCGCCGAGGCCGAAGCGCGGATCTACGCCGCCTGGGAGAAATCCGGCGCCTTCAAGGCCGGGGCCAACGCCTCGCGCCCCGAGACCTTCTGCATCATGATCCCGCCCCCGAACGTCACCGGCTCGCTGCACATGGGCCACGCGTTCAACAACACGCTGCAGGACATCCTGACCCGCTGGCACCGGATGCGCGGCTTCGACACGCTCTGGCAGCCCGGCCAGGACCATGCCGGCATCGCCACCCAAATGGTGGTGGAGCGCGAGCTCGCGAAGGAGGGCAACCTCTCGCGCCGCGAGATGGGCCGCGAGAAGTTCCTCGACAAGGTCTGGGAATGGAAGGGCCAGTCCGGCAACACGATCATCAACCAGCTGAAGCGCCTCGGTGCCTCCTGCGACTGGTCCCGCAACGCCTTCACCATGTCCGGCGCGCCGAACGCGCCGGAGGGCGAAGAGGGCAACTTCCACGACGCCGTGATCAAGGTCTTCGTCGATCTCTACAACAAGGGCTTCATCTACCGCGGCAAGCGGCTGGTGAACTGGGACCCGCATTTCGAGACCGCGATCTCCGATCTCGAGGTCGAGCAGGTCGAGGTCGACGGCCACATGTGGCGGCTGCGCTACCGGCTCGAGGGCGGCGAGACCTTCGACTATGTCGAGACCGACGCGGACGGCAACGAGACCTTCCGCGAGACGCGCGACTACCTCACCGTCGCCACCACCCGGCCCGAGACGATGCTCGGCGATACCGGCGTCGCGGTCCACCCCGAGGATGCCCGCTACAGGCACCTGATCGGCAAGCACGTGATCCTGCCGCTGATCGGCCGCCGCATCCCGATCGTCGCCGATGACTACGCCGACCCGACCAAGGGCACCGGCGCGGTGAAGATCACCCCCGCGCACGATTTCAACGACTGGGGCGTCGGCAGCCGCTGCGGCCTGCGCGCCGTCAACGTGATGACCACCCGCGCCGGCATGTGGCTCAAGGACAACGCCGATTTCGCCGAAGGCTGCGACTCCGACGGCCTCGCCCGGGTGATCGAGGCGCTCGACGGCAGCGACCGCTACGAGGCCCGCGACTGGATTGTCCAGACCGCGACCGAGGAGGAATGGCTCGACGGCATCGACAAGGACCGCCACATGGTCCCGCATGGCGACCGCTCCAAGGTCGCGATCGAGCCCTATCTCACCGACCAGTGGTTCGTCGATACCGCCAAGATCGTCGGCCCGGCGCTCGACGCGGTGCGCGACGGCCGCACCAAGATCCTGCCCGAGCAGCACGAGAAGGTCTATTTCCACTGGCTCGAGAATATCGAGCCCTGGTGCATCTCGCGTCAGCTCTGGTGGGGCCACCAGATCCCGGTGTGGTTCGGCCCCTACCGGGCGGATGACATGGACCCGGCGGGCGGCTCCTTCAAACAGTTCTGCGCCCCGACCGAAGCCGAGGCCGTGGCGCTCGCGCAAGCCTATTACGGCATCGACGCGGTCACGGTCGGCACCGGCCCGTCCGGCAAGATGGAGCTTGTCGAGGGCCGCTATGTCCTCGGCCACGGCGCGACCCCGACCATCGCGCGCGACCCCGACGTGCTCGACACCTGGTTCTCCTCCGGCCTCTGGCCGATCGGCACGCTCGGCTGGCCCGAAGAGACGCCGGAACTGCAGAAGTACTTCCCGACCGACGTGCTCATCACCGGCTTCGACATCATCTTCTTCTGGGTCGCCCGGATGATGATGATGCAGCTCGCCGTGGTCGACCAGATCCCGTTCCACACCGTCTATGTCCACGCCCTCGTCCGCGACGAGAAGGGCAAGAAGATGTCGAAGTCCTTGGGCAACGTCCTTGACCCCCTCGAGCTCATCGACGATTACGGCGCCGACGCGGTGCGCTTCACGCTGACCTCGATGGCGGCGATGGGCCGTGACCTGAAGCTCTCGAAGGACCGCATCGCCGGCTACCGCAACTTCACAACGAAGCTCTGGAACGCCACCCGCTTCGCCGAGATGAACGCAGCACTTTGTCGGGACGTTGTCGGTACGGAAGCTGCACGCAAACCCGACGCGAAGCATACCGTGAACCGCTGGATCATCGGCGAGGTCGCCCGCGTCCGCATGGCGGTGGACGAGGCGCTCGCCAGCTACCGCTTCAACGACGCCGCCAACACGCTCTACGCCTTCACCTGGGGCAAGGTCTGCGACTGGTATGTCGAATTCGCCAAGCCGCTGATGGACGGCGACCATGCTGCCGAGACCCGCGCCACGATGGCCTGGGTGCTCGACCAGGCCTTCATCCTGCTGCACCCCATCATGCCCTTCGTCACCGAGGAACTCTGGGGCCTCACCGGCGACCGAGCGAAGCTTCTTGTCCATGCCGACTGGCCCGATTACGGCGCTGATCTCATTGACGAAAACGCCGACCGCGAAATGAACTGGGTGATCGGGCT
>JBFKMA010000169.1:0-5615 GCA_041630175.1 Albidovulum sp. | reverse complement strand
CGGCGCGCTCGTGGCCGGGATCGACGCGGGCCGCGCCTTCCCGACATGGCCGCTGATGGGCGAGGGCTTCTTCCCCGCCGATGCGTTCTACCTGCCCGAGGGCGGACCGGCGGTGCTCGCCTTCTTCGAAAACCCCGGCCTCGTGCAGTTCGTGCACCGGATGGCGGGCTACCTGCTCTTCGCCTTCGCGATCGTCGCCTGGCTGAAGGGCCGCCGCTCGGCGCATCCAGCGACAAAGTCGGCGTTCGACTGGATGGCGGCGCTGGTCTTCGGCCAGGTCGTGCTCGGCATCGTCACCGTCCTGCACGCCGCGCCGCTCGCTCTCGGCCTCGTCCACCAGGTCGGAGCGGTGATCGTCTGGGTGGCGATCCTGCGCGCGCGCCACCGAGCGCAGTACCCGGTCGTCCAGTCCATCCGGGGGAGCCGATGACCGCTTTCTCCGACCTCATGGAGTTCCAGCGCGAAACCGAGGCGCTGGCCCAGATCGCCGGTCGCCTCGGCTGGGACCAGGAGACGATGATGCCCGAAGGCGCCGCCCACCAGCGCGGCGAGGAGATGGCGGCGATCGAAGGCGTGCTGCACGCCCGACGCACCGATCCGCGCGTCGGCGCATGGCTCGAGGCGGCCGAGGCGCCGGACGCGGCCGGCGCCCGGTCGCTGGAGCTGATCCGCCGCGCCTATGGGCGCAACGCCGCCGTGCCGGCAAAGCTCGCCGCCGAGATCGCGCGCGTGACGAGCCTCGCGCAGGGCGTCTGGGCCGAGGCGCGCAGCCGCAACGACGTGGCACACTTCCTGCCGACGCTCGAAAAGGTCGTGGAGCTGACGCGCGAGAAGGGTCAGGCGCTCGCCGCCGCGGGCTTCGGCGCGGGCGACGCCTACGACGCGCTTCTGGACGACTATGAGCCCGACGCGACGGCAGCGGGCATTGCCGCGATGTTCGACCGGATGCGCCCGCGTCTCGTGGCGCTGCGGGAAGCTGTGCTCGGGGCGGAGAACCATCCCGAACCGCTCTCGGGCCATTTCGCCGAGTCGCGGCAACTGGGCCTCGCGCGCGACCTCGCCACCGCCTTCGGCTATGACTGGAACCGGGGCAGGCTCGATCTCGCGGTGCATCCCTTCTCGTCGGGCTCGGGCAACGACGCGCGGATCACCACGCGGGTCGTGGAGGCGGACCCGTTCAATTGCTTCTATTCCACGATCCACGAAGTCGGCCACGCCGCCTACGAGCTTGGTATCGATCCGGCGCATTTCTTCACGCCGCTCGGGCAGGGCGTGTCGATGGGCGTGCATGAAAGCCAGAGCCGGATCTACGAGAACCAGCTTGGCCGGTCGCGCGCCTTCACCGGCTGGTTCCACGGCCAGATGCACGCGATCTTCGGCGAACTCAGCGCCGCCTCGGCCGACGCATTCTACCGCGCCGTCAACCGCGTGCAATCGGGCTTCATCCGCACCGAGGCGGACGAGGTGCATTACAACCTGCACATCATGATGCGCTTCAATCTCGAACGCGCGCTGTTCGGCGGTCGGCTCGAAGTGGCCGATCTGGAGGATGCCTGGAACACCCGCTTCGCGCAGGATTTCGGCGTGGCGGTCGACAGGCCCGCGCACGGGATGCTGCAGGACGTGCACTGGTCGGTGGGGCTGTTCGGCTACTTCCCGACTTACACGCTCGGCAATGTCTATGCCGGCTGCCTGCACAAGGCGCTGCGCGCCGATCTGCCGGAGCTCGACACGAGCCTCGCGGCGGGCGATGCGCGCCCGGCGACCGAATGGCTGCGCGAGAAGGTGCAGCGCTTCGGCGGGCTCTACCGGCCGGCCGAGGTGATCGGCCGCGCCTGCGGCTTCGCGCCGACGGAGGAGCCGCTTCTCGACTACCTCGAGGCGAAGTTCCGCGCGATCTACGGGCTTTGAGCCATGACGCGGGATGAACGCCTCGGGGTCTGGCTCCTCGCTATCGGCCAGACGCTGGGCTTCGCCTCGCTCGTCTATGTCTTCGGCGCGATCCTCCTGTCGCTCGAGGCCGGCAGCGGCTGGAGCCGGGCGGAACTGGCGCTCGGACCCACCTTGGCGCTCCTGACGCAGGCGGCGCTGGCGCCGCTTTCCGGGCGGCTCGTGGATCGCGGGCTGGGCGGCGCGCTTCTCGGCGGGGCCGCGGCGCTCGGGGCGGTGTGCCTCCTCGCCCTGTCGCAGGTCGGGCATCTGGCGCTCTGGCTCGCGCTCTGGATGGTCGTCGGCATGGCGCAGGCGGCGAGCCTTTACGAGACCTGCTTTTCCTTCCTGACCCGGCGCCTCGGCAAGGACGCCCGGACCGCGATCATCCGCGTGACGCTGGTGGCGGGCTTCGCCTCGACGCTCGCCTTTCCGGTCGGCGCCTCGGCGGGTGCCGCGTTCGGCTGGCGCGGCGCACTGATCACCTTCGCGGTGATGCAGATCGTGATCACGGTGCCCGCGAACATCGCCGGGGTGGCGCTTCTCAGGCGCGGCGCGCGGCGCGGGACGGCGGCCGTGGACAGGAAGAAGGGCGCGATCCGGGCCGTCCTGCGCCGGCCGGAATTCTGGGCGCTGGCGGGGCTGTTCGGGCTGACGATGGGCAATCACATGATGCTCACGACCTTCGCGCTGCCGGTTCTCACGGATCGCGGCGCTGGGGCGGGACTTGCGGTCATCGTCGCCTCGACCGTCGGGCCTAGTCAGGTGGCCGGACGGGTCGCGCTGATGCTTGGCGGTGCGCGGATCCGGGCCGGGGGCGCCGCGCGCGCCATCGCCCTTGTCATGAGTCTCGGGAGCGTGGCGCTTCTGGCCGGGTCCGGGCAGCCCGGGCTCCTGTTCCTCTATGCGGTCTGCCAGGGATCCTCGATCGGGATTGCCTCGATCCTCAGGCCGCTCCTGACCGCCGAGGCGCTCGGCTACGAGAATTTCGGTGCGTTGAGCGGGGCGCTCGCGATCGCGCCCTTGACCGCCGGGGCGGCGGCGCCGTTCCTCGGGGCGCTCTTGATCGGGGCGGGCGGGGTGGTGCTTCTCCTGGGCGTGACGCTGGCTATGGCGATGGCGGCGTTCGGCTGCGCCCTGTGGCTGAGGTCGCGCGGGATCTGAGGCGAGGGAGGCGGCGCTGCCCCCTCTGCGGCCGTCGCCGCATTCACCCCCCGAGGTATTCTCGAACAGAAGATGATGCGCTCAGGACCAGTCCGGCTTGCGCTTCTCGATGAAGGCGCTGATGCCTTCCTCGGTGTCGCGCCAGAGCATGTTCTCGACCATCACCACGGCGGCGTGGTCGTAGGCCTCGGCGCGGGTCATCTCGATCTGGTCGTAGAAGGCGCGCTTGCCGATCTTGACGGCGGCGGTGAGCTTCCCGGCGACCGTCTCGGCGAGCGCCCGGGTCTCGGCGCCGAGCGTCTGCGTGGGCACGACGCGGTTGACGAGGCCGACCTCGGCGGCGCGGGCGGCGTCGATGAACTCGCCCGTCGTCAGCATCTCCAAGGCGACCTTGCGCGGCACGTTGCGCGAGAGCGCCACCATCGGCGTCGAGCAGAACAGCCCGATATTGACGCCGTTGACGCCGAAGCGCGTGCCCTCGGCCGCGACCGCCATGTCGCAGGAGGCGACGAGCTGGCAGCCCGCCGCGGTGGCGATGCCGTGCACCTCGGCGATCACCGGCTGGGGCAGGGCGGGGACCATCTGCATCACCTCGGCACAGCGCGCGAAGAGGTCGGCGAAATAGGCGCGGCCTTTGTCGTCGGCCTGACGGCCGGCCTGCATTTCCTTCAGGTCGTGGCCGGCGCAGAAGGCCTTGCCGGCGCCTTTCAGGATCACCACGCGGATGTCGCGATCCTCGGCGAGCGTGCTGAAGGCGGCCTTCAGCGCCGCCAGCATCGCGTCCGACAGCGCGTTCAGGCTGCCCGGCGCGTTCAGTGTCAGCGTGGCGATGCGGCCTTCGTCCTCGCGCAGCAGTATCGAGTCGCTCATCTTGCCAATTCCTCCGGTTCCGGCGAAGTCTAGGCGGGCGAGACGAGAGAGGGAAGATGCGGGCAGTGATGAACGAGGCGGAGCTTGCCGCCTTCCTGGAACGCGAGTTTCCCCAGGTCAGGGACGATTTCGCGATCGAGAGGCTGACCGAGGACGGGATCGTCATGCGGCTCAGGGTCGAGGAGCGGCATCTCAGGCCCGGCGGCACGGTTTCGGGGCCGAACATCTTCGCGCTGGCCGACGTCGCGGTCTATCTCGCGATCCTCGCGCGGATCGGGCCGGTGGCGCTGGCGGTGACGACGAGCGGCAGCGTGGATTTCCTGCGTAAGCCCGCGGCCGGGGCGGATCTGATCGGCGAGGCGCGGCTTCTGAAACTTGGCCGGGTACTGGCGGTGGGCGACGTGCTGATCCGCTCGGACGGGGCGGCGGAGCCGGTGGCGCGGGCGAACATGACCTATTCGATCCCGCCGAAGCGGTGATCCGCCGGAAAACCGCATCGGTTTTGTGGGGTATTTTAATACCTATTTTTTAACCCGTTGAATTTGAAACTGAAATTCGAGGTCCGACCCCTTGACCTGCGCACGCAATTCAGGGACAAGCCCGCATCTGAATTCCGGGCGCCCTCTGGGTGTCCATCCGATCCCGAACTCGAAGGGCTGACAATGAAAACCTATACCGCGAAACCGGCGGAGATCGAGAAGAAGTGGATCCTGATCGACGCCGAGGGTGTCGTTCTGGGCCGCCTCGCCACGATCGTCGCCATGCGCCTGCGTGGCAAGCACAAGCCGACCTTCACGCCGCACATGGACATGGGCGACAACGTGATCGTCATCAACGCCGACAAGGTGCAGATGACCGGCAACAAGCGCGCCGACAAGCGCTACTACTGGCACACCGGCCATCCGGGCGGCATCAAGTTCCGCACCGCCGAGCAGGTGCTCGACGGCGCCCATCCGGAGCGCGTGGTGATCAAGGCGGTTGAGCGCATGATCTCGCGCAACAAGCTCGGCAAGCAGCAGATGACCAATCTGCGCGTCTATGCCGGCGCCGAGCATCCGCATGAGGCGCAGCAGCCCGAAGTCCTCGACGTCAAGTCGATGAACCCGAAGAACACCCGGAGCGCGTAAGATGGTTGACGAAATCAAATCCCTCGACGATCTGAAGTCGGCCGTCTCGGGTACGCCCGCCGCCGTCGAAGTCGAAGCTCCGCGCGAGCCGGTCCGCGACTCGCTCGGCCGTTCCTACGCCACCGGCAAGCGCAAGGACGCGGTCGCCCGCGTCTGGATCAAGCCGGGTTCCGGCAAGGTCACCGTGAACGGCAAGGATATCAACGCCTACTTCGCGCGTCCGGTGCTGCAGATGATCCTCAAGCAGCCGTTCCAGGTCGCCAATGTCGAGGGCCAGTTCGACGTGATGGCCACGGTCGCCGGCGGCGGTCTGTCGGGACAGGCCGGCGCGGTCAAGCACGGCATCTCGAAGGCGCTGCAGCTTTACGAACCCTCGCTGCGCCCGGCCCTGAAGGCCGCGGGCTTCCTGACCCGCGACAGCCGCGTCGTCGAGCGGAAGAAATACGGCAAGCGCAAGGCGCGCCGGTCCTTCCAGTTCTCGAAGCGCTGATCCTTCGCGCCAGCAGGCGCCAAGCCAGATACCGG
>JBFKMA010000168.1:0-5645 GCA_041630175.1 Albidovulum sp. | reverse complement strand
GGCTACATGCACCACGAACGCTGCGAGGCCGACCGCCGCTCGGTGCGCGTGCGGCTGACCGGGAAGGGGCGCGCCGTGCATGACGCGGTGGCGGCGCTGTTCCGGCGCCATGCCGAGACGCTGCGGGCGCGCGGCGTCGTCGGCTGCGAGGCGACGGCGGAGATCAATGCGATGCTGCGGCGGATGGAGCGGTTCTGGACCGACCAGATCCGCTACATCTACTGATCGCCAGCCGCGCCCGCCGGATCAGGGCGCGGCGCCGGAGCATCGGCACTGCCGGTCATGCGGGGCCGTGTTTCGGGTCCATGCCGGCTGGTCGCGCCGGGCGATCGGCCGAACGCCGTGGCGACCCCGAACGGGCGGCGCATGCGCCCCGCCCCCGTGGCGGCCGGGGCATCCCGGCGCCGATCCCGCGGTGACGGACTCTGCCATGCGGATTCGGGGGGCGGCTGGCCGCCGTCGGGGGAGGGTTTGGCTAGCCGCCATCGGGCCGGCTGGATCCGGCCCCCCGCGTGCCGATCTGCAGCCCCGACAGTTCCCTGATGAGCTTGCGTTCCATCGCCGCGGCGAAATCCTCGTAGCCGAGCGCGGTTTCCACGAAGGCGTCCGGGCCGCGGATCACCTCGCTGCCGAACCAGGCCGTCAGTTCGGCGATGCCGGGATCGCCGCCGTCCCAGCCCGCGTCGCCGTCGATCCCGATCACCAGCGCGTTCACCGTCACCGGCGCGCCGCGCTGGGGGAGCCGGATGTCGCGCGGCTGCGGGCCGGAATTGTTGAGCCCGTCGCCGGTGAGGTCGAGGGTGGCGCGCCAGCAATCCGGACGTTCGGCAAGGAGCCGGTCGCCGTAGAGAAGCGCCGCGCCGACGCCGGTGGCGGGCGACCGCTCGATCCGCACCGTGGAGGCGATGACCGAGCTGATCCGATCCAGCGCCGCGGCATCGGCGATGTCGGTCCAGGCGACGATCACCCGCTGCTGCTCGGCGCCCGACCAGTCGAAGACCGCGAGCGCCACCGGATACTCCGGCATGTCGAGGAGCAACCGGCGCACGGTTGCGGATTGCAGCGCCCGGGCGAGGCCCTGCACCTGCAGGACGAATTCCCGCTGGTCGACCGAGCCCGACACGTCGAGGCCGATCGCCAGCGCCTGCCGGCAGGCGGCCCCGGCGCCGGAGGGCAGGCAGGCGAGAAGCGCGAGGGCGGCGGCGCGCAGCACCGGCTCAACCTCCGCGCCCGGCCCGGAGGCCGCCGGGGGCGGCCTCGCCGACGACGGGCGGGCCAAGCTCGCGTTCCAGCTTGCGGCGCATCGCGTCCTCGAAATCGGCATGGCCGTTGGCGATCTCGACGAAGGCGCCCGGCCCGTGCATCACCTCGCTGCGGAAGTAGTCGACGATGTCTGGCTCGGCCCCGAGGATGGCGAGGCCGTTGACGGTGACGCCGTCGAAGGGAAATTCCCGGTAGGCGACCCTTGGCGCGTAGCTGTGATTGTTCTTGCCGTCGCCCGAGATGTCGAGCGTGTGCCGCAGGCAGCCCGGCGAGCGGCGCAGGAGCGTCGCGCCGAAGCCCAGGGCCTGGCCGAGCGCCGTGGGGTAGAGCGCGTCGTCCCGCGGGGCCGAGCGGATCGCTTGCGCGAGAATTGCGAGGTCCTCCGGGGCTCGCAGCGGCGACCAGTCGACGAGGGTGGTCTGCCGGTGGAACTCGGCGCTCCACTCGTAGACCGCGAGCGCGACCCAGTGGTTGTCCGAGGCGAAGAAGAGGCGCTGGACCGAAGGCGACAGCAAGGCCGCCGCGACGCCCTCGCGCTGCAGCCGGTATTCACCGGCGTCGATCGAGGCCGAGGTGTCGAGGCCGAGCGCGAGGGCGAGCCGGCAGGCGGCGCCCGCCGGGGCGGCGGCGACGGCGAATGCCAGTGCCAGCACGGCCGTGGCCCGGCGCGCGGTCATTGCGCGGCGCCGGCGCCGATCATCCCGATCACCGGTCCTTCGAGTTCGCGCAGGAGCTTGAGCCGCATCGCCGCCTCGAAATCGGTGAAATCCACCGCCTCGATCACGAAGGCGCCCGGGCCGCGGATCAGCTGATGCCGGTAGTAGGCGGCCATGCCGTTGTCGCTCGCCCCGATCGCGAGGCCGTTGACCGTGACCCCCTCGAGCGGGAATTCGCGATAGGCGGTCTCGGGCGGGAAGCCCTCGTTGTTGCGGCCGTCGCCCGAGACGTCGAGCTTCTGCCGGTCGCAGTGCGGCCCGGTGCTGAACAGCGCGGCGGCATGGGCGATCGCGTAGCCGATCGCGGTCGGCATGTCGTTGTGGCCGCGCTTGCTCGTCGCGATCGTCGCGGCGGCGCGGGCGAGGTCGTCGGCATCGGCGATCTCGGTCCAGCCGAGCAGCAGGTCCTGCTGGTAGCGCCCGCTCCATTCGTAGACCGCGAGCGCGACGTGGCGCTCGCCATAGGCGAGGAACGCCGCCTCGACCTCGGGTGCAATGAGCGCCTGCGCCAGCCCGGTGCGCTGCAGGCGGTCCTCGTGCCGGTCGACCGAGGCCGAGACGTCGAGCGCAAGGAGGAGCGCCAGCCGGCAGGACGCTGTGGCCGGCCCGGCGACGAGCGCCGCGAGAAGGCCAAGGAGCGCCGCCCTCACCAATGCCCCGTATTGGGCATGCTCGCCCAGGGCTCGGCAGGCGGCAGGGCCGTGCCGGCCTGCAACAACTCGACCGAGACGTTGTCGGGCGAGCGCACGAAGGCCATGCGCCCGTCGCGGGGCGGGCGGTTGATCGTCACGCCGTTGTCCCGCAGGTGCGCGCAGGTCGCGTAGATGTCGTCGACCTCGTAGGCGAGGTGGCCGAAATGGCGGCTGTCGGAGGGCAGCCCCTCGTCGCCGTCCCAGTTCCAGGTCAGCTCGACCGGACAGTCCGGCTGGCCGGGCGGCGCCATGAAGACCAGCGTGAAGCGGCCCGCTTCGTTCTCCCAGCGCCGCGTCTCCTCGAGGCCGAGCAGCCGGTAGAAGGCCATCGACGCCTCGAGATCCTTCACGCGGACCATCGTGTGCAGATATTTCAGACCCATGGCGTTCCTTCCTAAGGTTTCCTGGAAGTCTAGCAGCCGGCCCCGGCCTCCGCCAAGCGGCTCCTCCGGGGCGCGCGGTCCGATTTCGCGCGGCAGGGGGCGGATCAGGCTTTGATGTCGGACCGGTGCGGCGCTATATGAAGTAGGTCGCCCCATGCGTGGGCGGTCATCTGGTGTCGGCAACGACGTCCCAGATCGCGGCCCGATCCGAGCGGAGGCATGCTGTGCAGCAATATCTGAACGCGCTACGAACGGTCCTGGAGGAGGGGCATGCCTCGACCGACCGGACCGGCACCGGCACCATCTCGCATTTCGGCATGCAGTGCCGCTATCCGCTCGCCGAAGGCTTTCCGCTGGTGACGACGAAGAAGCTGCATCTGCGCTCGATCATCCATGAGCTTTTGTGGTTCCTCGCCGGCGACACCAATATCGGCTACCTCAAGGAGAACGGGGTGTCGATCTGGGACGAATGGGCCGACGAGAACGGCGATCTCGGCCCGGTCTACGGGCATCAGTGGCGGCGCTTCCCGAAGCTCGAACCCACGGGGCAGGACTGGCAGGGCGAGCCGCTCTACGTCGCGCGGCATGTCGACCAGATCGCCGAACTGGTCGAGGCGATCGGCAAGACGCCGGACAGCCGCCGGCTGATCGTCTCGGCCTGGAACCCGGGCGACGTGCCGGACATGGCGCTGCCGCCCTGCCACACGCTCTGGCAGGTGCGGATCCTCGGCGGCAAGCTGCACCTGCAGCTCTACCAGCGCTCGGCGGACATGTTCCTCGGGGTGCCGTTCAACATCGCCTCCTACGCGCTCTTGCAGGTGATGCTCGCCCATGTCACCGGCTACGAGCCCGGCGACTTCGTGCACACGATCGGCGACGCCCATATCTACAGCAACCACATGGAGCAGGTGAAGATGCAGCTCGGCCGCAGCCCGAAACCGCTGCCACAGCTCCGCCTGACGCGGGATGTGAGCTCGATCTTCGACTTCCGCTACGAGGATTTCGAGATCCTCAACTACGATCCCGATCCCGCGATCCGGGCGCCGGTGGCGGTCTGAGCGATGCTGACGCTGATCGCCGCCCGGGCGTCGAACGGGGCCATCGGAAAGGACAACACGATTCCCTGGCACGCGCCGGAGGATCTGGCCTTCTTCCAGCGCGAGACCCTCGGCGGCGCGCTGGTCATGGGGCGCCGGACCTGGGAGAGCCTGCCGGCGAAGCCCCTGAAGGGGCGGCTCAACTGCGTTGTGTCGTCGAGCCGCGACATCGCCGAGCATGTCTTCGCCGATCCGGTCGCGGCGGTCGCGTTCGCGCAAGGGGCGGGCCACCGGCGGGTCTACGGCATCGGCGGCGAGGCGATCTACCGGAGGCTCCTGCCGCTCGCCGACCGGCTCCTGATCACCGAGGTGGACCTCGAGATCGCGGAGGCCGACGCCTTCTTCCCGGATTTCGACCCGGCCGCGTGGAGGGAGATCGGGCGCAAGGTCCTCAGGGCTGGCGATCCCGCCTGCACGCTGCGCGAGTTGGTGCGGCGCTGAGCCGGGGCCGCTCGCGCGGGGCCCCTGTCGCTGCCGCGATGGACCGCGGGCCGGTCATGCATTAGAAATATCGGGGGCGGCCGGGCAAGGCCGCCCGAACCGATGGGCCGATAGCATCCTTCGATCTGGTGGGACGAGGTGACGGGGGCACGTCCGATAACACCGCTGCGGCGCGCGGCGCTCGCGCTGGTTTTCGCCGGCATGGCGGGCCTTGCCGGCGCGCAGGAGTTCTTCACGCTCAAGGGCCACGGCGGCCCGATCAGGGGGATCGACGCCGGCGGCGACGGCACGATCCTCACCGCGAGCTTCGACAATTCCGTGGGGCTCTGGCGCGACGGCGCGCCGCTCTGGCTCGAGGGCCATGCGGCGGCGGTCAATGCGGTGGCGTATCTCGGCGCGGGCCGCGCGGTGTCGGCGGGCGACGATTTCTCGGTGCGGCTCTGGGACAGCGCGGCCGGCACCTCGCGCGAGCTTGGCCGCCATGCCGGCAAGGTCGTGCGGCTGGCGGTGGCGCCCGATGGCGCCCGCGTCGCCTCGGCGAGCTGGGACGGGACGGCGCGGATCTGGGACCTCGCGGGTGGTGCCGCGCCGGTCGTGATCGACGGCCATGACAGCAGCGTCAACGACGTCGCCTTCTCGCGCGACGGCGCGCGGCTTTACAGCGCCTCGGCCGACGGGTCGCTGCGGATCTGGGACGCGCGGACCGGGGCGGCGGAGCGGATGCTCGTCCACCACGGCTTCGGCATCAACGCGCTGGTGCTCGGCGAGGGCGAAGGCTGGCTCGCCTATGGCGCGGTCGATGGCGGCACCCGGCTGATCGCGCTGCCCGGCGGCGAGGTGCTTGGTGATTTCACGCTCGACCGACGGCCGATCCTCGCGCTGGCCTATCATCCCGGCAGCGCCCGGCTCGCGGTCGGGGACGCGCATGGCTACATCATGTTGATCGACACCGAGCGCCGGCAGATCGCCGACGATTTCCGCGCCACGCTTTCCGGTCCGATCTGGGCGCTCGCCTTCTCGCCGGACGGGCGCAACATCCATGCCGGCGGGCTC
>JBFKMA010000167.1:0-5646 GCA_041630175.1 Albidovulum sp. | reverse complement strand
TTCATCGTTCTGACACCTTGAGCACTAAGTGCCCTCGCCCGTGCGTGGTCTCGCTCATCTCGTGGGCCTTCCTCGTCTCCTCCAGACGCACTACGGCCTGCACGTGGGTCCTGGCCTTGCCTGAAGAAACGAGCTCGTTGACGGTACTGAAGATCTCGTGGGAGTTGGTTGGCCTTCCGACACGTGCCGCGCGCACGCCGTGCTTCTTCGCCAGGTCCTCGTTCGGCGTGCCGAAGAAGCGGTCGGCCTCGGCGCGGGTGAAGCCGGCGATCTGCACGGCTTCGAGCCAGGCCGACATCCGGTCGGCGCGCTTGATCTTCTGCTTGATCGCGGCGGGAAGCTCCGCCGGCAGCCCGAAGCGCAGATGGATCGCCGCCGTCAGCCGCTCGTCCAGCGCGCCGTAGCCGGGGCCGACCGCGGCCTTGACCGGGCTGATCATGTCGCCGATCACGTATTCGGGCGCATCGTGCAAGAGCGCCGCCAGCCGCCAGCGCGCCGCAGCCCGGGGATTGGCGCGCGAGAACAGTTCCTCGACCAAGAGCGAATGCTCGGCCACCGAATACGGCCAGTCGCCGACCGTCTGCCCGTTCCAGCGCGCGACGAAGGCCAGGCCATGCGCGATGTCCTCGATCTCGATATCCACCGGCGTCGGGTCGAGAAGGTCGAGCCGGCGGCCCGAAAGCATGCGTTGCCAGGCGCGGGGTTGTCTTGGGGGCATGGCTCGGTCTTTTCCCTGTATTGCAGCCTCTTGGCTCGCGAAATGGTCGCGAAGTTGTGTCACGGTGTTAGTAGCGCCGTCGGCGAATTACCCCATATCTGGATTATGCATGAACCGAAACCCGCGGGCGGTTCTGCCCGGACCTGGCGAACCCCCGAAATCGGAGAGTAAACGCCATGTTCAAACGACTCTTCACGCTTGCCTTGATCCTCGGCACCGCCGCGCTCGCGCCGCCCGTCCAGGCGCAGGGCGTGGCCCCCTGTTTCGACCGCGACAAGCTGGTCGAAAATCTCGCCAACGGCTACAAGGAAAGCCAGACCGGCATCGGCCTGCGCGGGCCGCAGCAGCTCCTGGAATTGTGGAGTTCGGCCGAAACCGGCACGTTCACGATCCTGATCACGCGCGCGGACGGGCTGAGCTGCGTGCTTGCCTCAGGGAAGAACTGGCACATGATGCCGATCCTGACGCAGGACGCCGAGAACGCGTCCTGATAGACGCCGCCGGCCGGCGGTGCCCATCCCCGCAATCCCGATACTCCGCCCTCGGCAAGAGCGGCCGCGGCCTGATTGATTGCCGCCCGACCGAGGCGGTGCTATCTGAGCGCAAACGCGAATTTGGGGGAGTACGGCGCATGCCGAAGGATTACGTCGTCAAGGATATCAACCTCGCCGGCTACGGCCGCAAGGAGCTCGACATCGCCGAGACCGAGATGCCGGGCCTGATGGCGCTGCGCGAGGAGTTCGGAGCGTCGAAGCCGCTCACCGGGGCGCGGATCGCCGGCAGCCTGCACATGACGGTGCAGACCGCGGTGCTGATCGAGACGCTGACCGCGCTCGGCGCCGAGGTGCGCTGGGCGTCGTGCAACATCTTCTCGACCCAGGACCATGCCGCCGCCGCGATCGCCGAAAGCGGCGTGCCGGTCTTCGCGATCAAGGGCGAGACGCTCGAGGAATACTGGGCCTATACCGACCGGATCTTCCAGTTCGCCGAAGGCACCGCGAACATGATCCTCGACGATGGCGGCGACGCGACGCTCTATATCCTCCTCGGCGCCCGGGTCGAGAACGGCGAGCCGGAGCTGATCGAAGTGCCGAAATCGGAGGAGGAGGTCTGCCTCTTCAACCAGATCCGCAAGCGGCTCGCCGAAAGCCCCGGCTGGTTCACGCAGCAGCGCGACGCGATCACCGGCGTCAGCGAGGAGACCACGACCGGCGTGCACCGGCTTTACGACCTGCACAAGAAGGGCCTGCTGCCGTTCCCGGCGATCAACGTCAACGATTCCGTCACCAAGTCGAAGTTCGACAACAAGTATGGCTGCAAGGAAAGCCTCGTCGACGGCATCCGCCGCGCCACCGACACGATGATGGCCGGCAAGGTCGCCGTGGTCTGCGGCTACGGCGATGTCGGCAAGGGCTCGGCCGCCAGCCTGCGCGGTGCCGGCGCCCGCGTGAAGGTGACCGAGATCGACCCGATCTGCGCGCTGCAGGCGGCGATGGACGGCTACGAGGTCGTGGTGCTCGAGGACGTGGTCCACGACGCCGACATCTTCATCACCACGACCGGCAACAAGGACGTGATCCGCATCGAGCACATGCGCGAGATGAAGGACATGGCGATCGTCGGCAATATCGGCCATTTCGACAACGAGATCCAGGTCGCCGCGCTGAAGAACCACAAATGGACCAACATCAAGGACCAGGTGGACCTGATCGAGATGCCCACGGGCAACCGCATCATCCTGCTGAGCGAGGGCCGGCTTCTCAACCTCGGCAACGCGACCGGCCACCCGTCCTTCGTGATGTCGGCCTCGTTCACCAACCAGGTCCTGGCGCAGATCGAGCTATGGACCAAGGCCGCGGAGTACAAGCCCGGCGTCTATATCCTGCCCAAGCATCTCGACGAGAAGGTCGCGCGGCTGCATCTGAAGAAGATCGGCGTGAAGCTGACCGAACTCAGGCCCGATCAGGCCGACTATATCGGCGTCACCGTGGCCGGTCCCTACAAGTCGGACCACTACCGCTATTGAAGGCGCAGGGGGCCGTCGCGGCCCCTCTCCCTTTCCCGGGACCTCTGATCGGGATGGGGGATTCCAGCGGAAATCGGCGCAATTCCGAGAATTTCTTTGCCCCGCCGGGCATTTCACCGTTACCCTCGGCCCCGGGACGGGCATGCGGCCCGGGGCCCGGATTTTGACGCGAAGATTGTGACAGTGGAGTACGCCATGGGCAAACGCGACGATTTGATCGCCAGATATGCAGATGACCTCAGGACCAAATGCGGCATGACGCCGGACATGGCGCTGCTGGAAAAGGTCACGATCGGCTGTGGCCCCGCGATCTATGATGCGGATGCCTCGACCGTGGCCGGCAGCCAGGACGCCGAGCTCGAGACCGTCAAGAACAACTTCCTCGTCAAGAAGCTCGGGCTGAGCGACGGCCCCCATCTGATGGCGGCGATCCGCGCGGTGCTCGAGACCTACGGGCTGTCCGAGCGCAACAAGTACCGCGCCGTGGTCTATTACATGCTGGTCAAGCATTTCGGCAAGGAATCCGTCTACGCCTGAACGGCGATCTGGGCCGGGTGGCCGGATGGCTCCGGTAACGTGCTGATTTTGAAACGTATTGTAAGAAGATCGCGCTTGCCGGAAACCCGGCTTCGGTCTAGCGTGATCGCGACAGGCCAGGATGGCCGAGACCTTCCAGTTTCACACCGTGCAGGGGTGCACGTGGGGTGGCAAAGGGTCCCGGTTGGGTGGCCGGGGCCCTTTGTATTTCTCAGAACAGCGCCAGGACCGTGCCGATGATCGTCGAACCGATCACCGCGTAGCCGCCGTCGATATAGGTCAGCATCCGCGGCCGGTCGGCATAGGCGTAGTTGATGACGATCCAGGGCAGCGCGATGAAGGCGCCAAGCCCGAAGCCGGATACCAGCCCCTTGAGGATGGTGTCGATCCCGGCCATGCCGAACATGTGACGCATCATCCCGGCCACCACCAGCATGGCGATGCCTGCCAGGATGAAGGGCGTGACGCTCTTGTTGAGCGGCTGGCCATCGGCATCCACCGCGATCCCCGTCGCGGCGATCCACTGCTTGGCAAATCTCATGTACCAGAAGGCCCCGAAGGCATAGCCCGTCGCCGCCGCCACGATCACATTGATGAGTTCCATGGCATTCCCCTTCGCGCATTGTGAGGTGATGCCATCATGCCCTTGATTTTACGTGCGGTCTACAGCCCGCCGAGTTCGCAGATGAGCCGCCATTCCGCCTCGCTCACCGGCTGGACCGAGAGCCGCGAGTTCTTGACGAGCACCATCTCGGCCAGCCGCGGCTCGGCCTTGATCTCGTCGAGGCTCACCGGCCGCTTCAGGGGCTCGACCGCCTTGATGTCCACGCAGTCCCAGCGCGGATCGTCGGTGGTGCTGTCGGGATGGCTCGTCGCACAGACCTCGACGATGCCGACGATCTCCTTGCCGATGTTGGAATGGTAGAAGAAGCCACGGTCGCCGATCTTCATCGCCCGCATGTTGTTGCGCGCCTGGTAGTTGCGTACGCCGTTCCATTCCTCGCCGGCCGCGCCCTTCGCCACCTGCTGGTCCCAGCTCCAGGTGTCGGGCTCGGACTTGAACAGCCAATACGCCATCAGCCGATCACCTTCTTCCATTCGGTGACCGTCACGCTCTCGAAAAGCCCCGCTTCCTTGTAGGGATCGCCCGCCGTCCAGGCCTTCGCGGCGTCGAGGCTGTCGGCCTCGAGCACGATCAGCGAACCGCACATCACGCCGTCCTCGATCAGCGGGCCGGCCATCTTCACGTTCCCGGTCTCCTCGATATAGGCCAGATGCGCGGCGCGGGTGTCGAGCCGGGTTTGCAGATGGCCGGGCCTGTCACGGCAGATGACGGCGTAAAGCATGTCTCATTCCTTTCTGAGCGGGCGCGACAGAAGCGAGCTGACCGCCTCCGCCACGGTGATCCGGCGATCGACGAGTGCCGCGACCATCGCGGCGACGGGCATGTCGATCCCATGGGTCCTGGCAAGCACCGTCACCGCCTTGGCGGTCGCCGCGCCCTCGACGGTGGTGGTTTCGTCGAAGGCGTCGCCCGCGCCGAGCGCGTGGCCGAAGCGGAAGTTCCGCGACTGCGCCGAGGTGCAGGTCAGGACGAGGTCGCCGAAGCCCGAAAGGCCCGCGAGCGTCTCCGGCTGCGCGCCGAGCGCCAGCGCCAGGCGGTTCATCTCCGCGAAGCCGCGCGTCATCAGCGCCGCGCGGGCGCTGTCGCCGAGGCCCGCGCCCATCACCACGCCGGCGGCGATTGCGACGACGTTCTTGAGCGCGCCGCCAAGTTCGGCGCCGAGCGTGTCGGTTGTCCGGTAGAGCCGCAAGACCGGCGTCGACAGCGCGGCCTGCAGTTCCGCGCCGCGCGCGTCGTCGCCACAGGCGAGCGTCAGCGCCGTCGGCAGGCCCTTGGCGATGTCGGCGGCGAAGCTCGGGCCGGTGAGGATCGCGGGCAGGGCCCTGGGGCAGGCCTCGGCGATGATCGCGGTGGGGCCGCGCCCCGACTTAAGGTCGATGCCCTTGGCGCAGCCGATCAGCGCGCGGCCGTCGAGAAGCGCGCCATGCGCCGCGAGAAGCCCCGCCATCTGCTGCATCGGCACGGCAAGCAGCAGCGCATCCGCCGCCGCGACCGCAGCGATGTCGGCCGACACCGTGACGCTGTCGGGCAGCCGCACCCCCGGCAGGCGCCGCTCATTGCGGCGCTCGGCCTCGATCGCCGCCGCCCGCTCGCCGTCGCGCGCCCAGAGCCGGATCGCCGCGCCGTCGCGCGCCAGCGCCACGGCGAGCGCCGTGCCGAACGCGCCGGCGCCAAGAACCGCGATTCTCATGCCTTTGCCCCCTTCTTGCCGGCACCGATCAGCGCCGGGCGCGACGAATC
>JBFKMA010000166.1:0-5690 GCA_041630175.1 Albidovulum sp. | reverse complement strand
GCGCGACCGTGCCGCTCACGCTCAACGCCACGCTCTTCGGCAATTCCGGCAATTACCTGATGACGACCGATGGCGGTCGCAAGGTGATCTCGGACATGGCCTCCGACAAGGTCGATTTCGCGATCTCGGCGCGGGATCCGGAAGGCGAGGGGAGTTTCTCGGCCTCGGGCTCGTTCACCGGGCTCGCGGGCACGTCGAACGTGACGATCCCCGAGGGCATCGACATGACCGACATGGATGCGGCACTTCAGGCCGGCATGGCGATGGACGGCGCCTTCTCCTATACCGGCGGCGGCTACGTGATGGACTTCGCCGAGGGGGCGGAGACGGTCAGCGCCCAGTCCACCGGCGGCGGCGGCGGCCTGCGGTTCGCGATGTCGGCCGACGGCCTGTCCTACGGGCTCGACGGACGCGATTCGCAGATCTCGATCCAGGCCTCGGCCTTCCCGCTGCCGATCGACCTCTCGGTCGCCGAGACCGTGCTCAGCTTCGCCATGCCGCTGACCAGCCGCGACGAGGCGCAGCCCTTCGGCACGGTCGTCAAGCTCGTCGATTTCGAGGTTTCCGAGGGGCTGTGGAGCCTGTTCGACCCGACCGCGCAGCTGCCGCGCGACCCCGCCACGCTGATCCTCGATGTCATGGGCACGGCGCGGGTGCTCGGCAACATCTTCGACCCGACCGAGTCAGAGGCGCTTGGCGGCCAGCCGCCGGGTGAGATCGACACGCTCGACATCAACGAGCTGAAGGTCGCCGCGGTGGGCGCCGAGCTGACCGGCGCCGGGGCGGTGGAGTTCGACAACAGCGCCGGCATCCCGCAGCCGCGCGGCGCGGTCGACCTGCAGCTGATCGGCGGCAACGGCCTGATCGACAAGCTCGTGGCGATGGGGCTCGTGCCCGAGGACCAGGCGATGGGCGTGAAGATGATGATGGGCCTGTTCGCGGTGCCCTCGGGCGAGGACACGCTGACCTCGAAGATCGAGTTCAAGGAGGACGGCGGCGTCTACGCCAACGGCCAGCGCGTGCAGTAAGCGGGGTCCTGTCCCCGACGGGGGCCGCCCGCCCGCGGCGGGCGGCCCGCTCCATGCCCCCGCCGCCCTTGCACCGACCCCCGGCGCGGACTAGGTGCTAGGAAACCGATCCCAGAGCAGGGGCTTCCCGATGACCGACCGGCTTTCCGCCCTTACCGAGGCACTTCTGACCGCCGCGTCGAGGGCCGGCGCCGAGGCCGCCGACGCGATCGCCGTCGACGGCACCTCGATCTCGGTCGACGTGCGCGGCGGGCGGCTCGAACAGGCCGAACGCTCGGAAGGGATCGAGATCGGGCTCAGGGTGCTGATCGGCAAGCGCCAGGCCTGCGTCTCGGCCTCCGACATCTCCGACCGCACCGTCGCCGACATGGCCGAACGCGCCGTCGCCATGGCCCGCGAGGCGCCCGAGGATGCGAGCATCGGCCTCGCCGAACCGGCCGAACTGGCCCGCGCCTGGGACCTCGCGGCGCTCGACCTCGCCGATCCCGCGCCCGAACCGGCCGCCGCCGCGCTCGAGGAGGACGCCCGCCGCGCCGAGGAAGCGGCGCTCGCCGTCAGGGGCGTCAGCCAGTGTCAGTCCGCCTCGGCGAGCTTCTCGCACCGCCGCATCCACCTTGCCGCCTCGAACGGCTTTTCCGGCGGCTATGCGCGGACATCGCGCTCCACCTCCGCCGTCGCGATCTCCGGCGAGGGCTTGAAGATGGAGCGCGACTGGGCCGCCGAGAGCCGCACCTACCAGTCCGACCTGCCGAGCCCGGAAGAGATCGGCGCGCTCGCCGGCAGCCGCGCCGCCGAGCGGGCAGGGGCGCGGAAGCCGAAGACCGGCGCCTATCCGGTGATCTTCGACGAACGCATCGCCGCCGGGCTGATCGGCCACCTCCTCGCCGCGGCCAATGGCAGCGCCATCGTGCGCGGTTCGTCCTGGCTGCGCGATGCGCTGGGCCAGGAGGTGCTGCCCAAGGGCCTGTCGATCCACGAGAACCCGCACCGGCCGCGGATCTCCGGCTCGCGCCCCTTCGACGCCGAGGGGCTGGCGACCGAACCGCGCGACATCGTCCGCGACGGGGTGCTCATGGGCTGGACGCTCGATCTCGGCACCGCGCGCCGGCTCGGGCTGAAATCCACCGCCAATGCCACGCGCGGGCCATCCTCGCCGCCGGGCCCCTCGGTCACCAACATCGCGCTCACCCAGGGCGACAAGAGCCGCGAGCAGCTCATCGAGGAGATCGGCACCGGCCTCCTGGTCACTTCGATGATCGGCGCCTCGATCAACCCCACGACGGGGGACTATTCGCGCGGCGCCTCGGGCTTCTGGGTGGAGAATGGGCAGATCGCCTATCCGGTCAACGAATGTACGCTGGCGGGCAACCTGCGCGAGATGCTGATGCGGATCATGCCCGCGAACGACGCGCGCGCGCATCTCAGCCATGTCGTTCCCTCGCTCCTCGTCGAGGGCCTGACCCTTGCCGGCGACTGACCTCGCGCTGCTCATCGACGCCGCCGAGGCGGCGGGCCGCATCGCGCGCGGCTACTTCCGACGCGATCCCGGCATCTGGCACAAGCCCGACGGCGCCGGCCCGGTCACCGAGGCCGATCTCGAGGTCAACCGCATGCTGCATGCCGAGCTCGGGCAGGCGCGGCCCGATTACGGCTGGCTCAGCGAGGAAACCCCCGACGATGCCGCGCGGCTTCAGTCCGAACGCACCTTCATCGTCGATCCGATCGACGGCACCCGCGCCTTCATCGAGGGCGATACGAGCTTCGCCCACTCGCTCGCCGTGGCCGAGGCCGGGCGGATCACCGCCGCGGTGGTCTACCTGCCGATGAAGGACGCGCTCTATGCCGCGACCGCCGACGGCGCGGCGACGCTGAACGGGGTCCCGATCCGTGCGTCTTCGCCGGCCCGCACGGCCGGGGCGACGCTGCTGACCGCGAAGCCCAACCTCGCGCCCGAGCATTGGCGCGACGACACGCCGCCGCCGGTCACCCGCAAGTTCCGCGCCTCGCTCGCCTGGCGGCTCTGCCTCGTGGCCGAGGGGAAGTTCGACGCGATGCTGACGCTGCGGCCGACCTGGGAATGGGACATCGCCGCGGGCGACCTGATCGCGCGGCGGGCCGGCGCTACCGTGACCGACCGGCACGGGCGGGCGCTCGGCTACAACGCCGCCGATCCGCGTGTCGCCGGGGTCATCGCCGCGCCCGGACCGCTCTGGTCGGACCTGCGCGCCGCGCTCAAGCCCTGACGGCCGCGCCTCACTTCATCGGCAGGATGCCGATCTCTCCGGCCTCGACCACCTCGACGCGGACCCCGTCGAGTTCCTCGGGCAGGCGGCTCGCCTCATCGAGTTCCTCGGGCGGCAGCATCTTTTCGACATAGACGACGATGCAGGGTTGGCCCGCAGCCTTGCCTTCCCGGCAGCTCCCGTCGGCCACCGCGACGACATGCGGATAGGCCAGGAGCGCGGCCTCGTGCCGGGCCAGGACCTCGGCGACCTTCGCCTGCACGTCCCCGATCGGCGCCGCCGCCTCGCCGCCGGCGCTGGCGGTATGGACCTCCCTCTGCTCCGCGAACCGCTTTCCGGCGGCGATCTCGTCGGCCGACCAGTCCGGCCCGAGCGTCTTCTTCATGACAGCCTCCATTGATGCCCGGCCAACAGCGCCGGAATCCGCGGCAGTCCCGGCCCAAGCGGCGAGGGCGCCACAACAGACGCCACCGAGCACAGACAGCTTGATCCTCGCCACGTCCATCCTCCGGCCCTGGCGCCGCCGCGGCGGCGCGGTTGCCGATCCGGTCCTTGCGCGCGCCGGCCCGCCGACGCCCGCTCAGTTCCTTAAAGATAGGGCCGCGGCGGCAGATCGCAACGCCGGCGGCCGGGTTCGGACCGAGTAAATCGTGGCACTTCGGGGTTGATTCTGCTATAGTAGCCTCGCGCTTACCGAGTAATCCGTGACGATGCCGCCCTGGCCGCAATTCCGGCCGGGCGAAGCGCGATCCTTTGGGGGAAGGGTAATTTCAAAGGAGGCTCTTATGACGAACGACCTTAAGCAGTGGACCAGTTCCCAGCAATCCGCCGGCAAGAAACTCTCCGACTCGTGGTCCGCCTTCGCCAAGAAGCAGGAAGGCGAACCCGATGCCAGCCGCTTCAAGACGATCGAGGCGACCGGGCGCATCGCCGAAGTCCAGGAAAAGCACGAGGCCGAACTGATGGCGATGGAGAATGTCGTGGGCGTCGCCGCCTCGCACAAGATGAAGGGCGGCGCGCCGCAGGCGGCGACAAGCCTCACCGTCTACGTGACCGAGAAGAAGAAATCGGCGAGCCTCGCCAAGGGCGCGGAGGTGCCCGCCGAGATCGACGGCGTGAAGACCGATGTGGTCGAGGTCGGCCAGCTCGACGCGCTGGTGTTCAACGCCCGGGTGCGCCCGGCGCTGCCGGGCTACTCGATCGGCCATTACAACATCACCGCCGGCACCTTCGGCGCGCTGGTGCGCGACGTGCGCCGCTGCTGCTGCAAGACCGAGGCGGGCTGTCATTGCGGCTGCGGTGACCAGGAATGCCCGGGCGACATCCTGATCCTGTCGAACAATCACGTCCTGGCCAATGTCAACAAGGCCCGTCCCGGCGACCGGATCCTGCAGCCCGGCCCGTTCGACGGCGGCGTTTTCCCCTCCGACACCGTCGCCACCTTCGAGCGCACCGAGGAGATCGTCTTTGGCGCGAGCGGCTACAACCTCGTCGATGCGGCGCTGGCGCGGCCGACCGACAGCCGCAACGTCACCGCCTCGATCATCGGCCTCGCCGCGCCGACCGGGGTCGGGCAGACGCTGCCCCTGATGAACGTCTTGAAGGTCGGCCGCACCACCCAGGTCACGGCCGGGGTCGTGCTCGCGACGAATGCGACGGTCGCGGTGAATTTCGGCGCCGAGGGGGTCGCGATCTTCCGTCACCAGATCATCACCACGGCGATGTCGGCAGGCGGCGATTCCGGCAGCCTGCTGATGGACTTCGACCTGAAAGGTGTCGGTCTGCTCTTCGCGGGCTCGGCCTTCGTCACGATCCACAATCATCTGCTCGACGTCCAGAACACGCTCGGCGTCGAACTCGTGACGACCCGCTGACCGCCCGCCGAGGGCCGGCGCGCCACCCCTCCCGGGCGCGCCGGCCGCTTCTGCGGGGATATCCGGCTGCGCCTCCCCGTGGCGTGCTTGAGGCCCCCCGCCGCTTCGCATAGGCTGCGCGCGAAGCCCAAGGACCAAGCGGAGAACCCCATGACACAGCGCCTGCACCTCGTCTTCGGCGGCGAACTCCTGGATCCGAGCCGAACGGCGTTCAAGGATCCCTCGAACATCGATGTCGTCGGCATCTTCCCCGACTACCAATCGGCCTACAACGCCTGGAAATCCGCGGCGCAGCGGACCGTGGACGACGCCCATACCCGCTATTTCATCGCCCATATCCACCGACTGCGGGAGGAGGAGGCGGCCGCCGGCCCGACCGAGGAACTGGGCGGCTGAGCCGCCCGCCGTCATGGCACGCTCGCTGGCGCTCGCCCTCTATCTCATGGCCGCCCGGCGTGGCGGCGGCGAGACCGCGCCCGCGCGGCCGCCGCGCCCCGACGGCCCGCTGGTATGGCTCCATCTCGGCCGCGGCGAGGCGCCGCGGC
>JBFKMA010000165.1:0-5720 GCA_041630175.1 Albidovulum sp. | reverse complement strand
CCAGAAGCGCCGCCGTTGCGCTGATGAAGTCGAGGACCTCGTAGGTTTCCTGATCGACCCGGTAGATGCGGTTGTCGACGACGTAGTAGCGCTCGCCCGGCCGGAGCGGCGGCAGGGCGTAACGGTCCGGGTAGCGAATCCGGTGGTAGTGGTAGTCGGTCACGCGGTCGCCCACGCCGATCCCCTTCTTGGCGAGGCCCGGCGGCACGCAGGGCACCGCCTTCTTGGCGAGGCCCGGCGGGCAATGCTTGTCACCGGCCGCGACCGGACCGGCGAAGAGCGCCGCGCCGAGCGCGGCGGTCAACAGGATCTGAGCGGTTCTGCGGATCATGCAGGATCTCCTTGGCAAATCCGCGCCGGCGGCCGCCGGTGCGAACAGGTTCCCCCGAGACATAGCATCCGCGCGTTTCAACCGCGATGGCGTTTTTCGAAGCGCGGCAGCATGGCGGAGAAATCCATGCCCTTGCCGTCCTCGTTCTCGACGAAGGTCTCGTAGAGTTGTGCCGCGAGTTGGCCCATCGGGGTATCCGCATCCGACGCCTCGGCCGCCTGCTGCGAAAGCCGCAGGTCCTTCAGCATCAGCTCCGCCGCGAAGCCCGGCTTGTAGTCGTTGTCGGCGGGTGATTTCGGCCCGACGCCGGGGGCGGGGCAGTAGGCGTTCATCGTCCAGCTATAGCCCGAGGAGGTGGAAACCACGTCGAACATCTTCTGCCGGTCGAGGCCGAGCTTGTCGGCCAAGGCAAAGGCCTCGCAGGTGGCGATCATGGTGACGCCGAGGATCATGTTGTTGCAGATCTTCGCGGCCTGGCCGGCGCCGGAAGCGCCGCAATGCACCGCTTTCTGGCCCATGATGTCGAAAAGCGGCTTCACGATCGCAAAGGCCGCCTCGCTGCCGCCGGCCATGAAGGTCAGCGTGCCCGCCGCCGCACCGGTGACGCCGCCCGAGACCGGCGCGTCGATGGCGAGAAGCCCCGCCTTTTCGGCCTGCCCGGCCACCGCGCGGGCGCTTGCGACATCGACCGTCGAGCAGTCGCAGAGGACCGCGCCCTTCCGCATCGCCGGGATCACCTCGGCCGCGACCTTCCGCAGGATTTCGCCGTTCGGCAGCATCGTGATGACCACGTCGGCCTCCGCCGCCGCCTCGGCCGCGCTTTTCGCGCCGCGCACGCCTTCGGGCAGCGGCGCGTGCAGGTCGAAGCCCGCCACCTCGTGCCCCGCCGCGACTAGGTTCTTCGCCATCGGGGCGCCCATGTTGCCCAGGCCGATGAATCCGATCTTCATGCCAGTTCCTCCTCGAATGTCAGGGCGTCCTTCCCCAAGGGCATCAGCATCCTCGAGACCTCGGCCGCCGGCACCGCCTCGACGCTCTCGTGTCGCCAGCGCGGGTTGCGGTCCTTGTCGATGATCTGGGCGCGGATGCCTTCGAGGAAATCCGCGTGCTCCATCGAACGATAGGTGAATCGGTATTCCAGTTCCAGCGCCCGCCGCATCGTGGGCGCGGCGCGCAGGCGGTGGATCATCTCGACCGCGCAAGCGGCCGAAAGCGGCGCGGCGCGGCCGAGCGCCTTCATCGCGTCCGCTGCGAACTCCGTCCCGGCGTGGCGCAGCGCCCTGAGGATGTCGCCCGCCGTCTCGCCCGCGAAATTGGCGTCGATCTCGGGGCGGAGGGCCTCCAGCCGACCATCCGGGGGCGGGGCGGCCGCTTCCGCTATGGCGCCGGCATCGCCGGAGCCGATCAGGCGGGACTTGAGTGCGTCCCATTCCGCCTCGGGCACGAAGATGTCGGCGAAACCGGCAAGGATCGCGTCGGCCGGCCCCATCCGTGTTCCCGTCGTGCCGAGATATTCGCCAAGCCGTCCCGGCGCGCCGGCCAGAAGGAACGAGCCGCCCACGTCGGGCACCAGCCCGATCCCGCATTCCGGCATCGCGATCTGCGAGCTTTCCCCGACGATCCGGTGGCTGCCGTGACAGCCGACGCCGACGCCGCCGCCCATGGTGAAGCCCTGAAGGAAGCTGACCACGGGCTTGGCATACGCGTCGATGCGGGCGTTCATCCGGTATTCGTCGAACCAGAACTTGCGGCCGTAGGACCAGTCGCCCTTCGTGCCGGTCGCATACATCTCGGCAATGTCGCCACCCGCGCAGAAGGCGCGGTCGCCCTCGGCGTCGAGCAGCACCAACGCCACGTCGTCATCGGCGCGCCACGCTTCCAGCGCGGCGTCGATCTCGAGGCACATCCCGTAGGTCAGCGCGTTGAGCGCCTTCGGCCGGTTGAGCGTGATCCGCCCCGCGCGGCCCTCCTTGCGGATCAGGGTCTCGGCCATCAGCCGCGCTCCGCCAGCAGCGCGCGGCCGACGATCAGCCGCATGATCTCGTTCGTGCCTTCGAGGATCTGGTGGACGCGCAGGTCGCGCACGATCTTCTCGATCCCGTAATCGGCGAGATAGCCGTAGCCGCCGTGAAGCTGCAGGCACTGGTTTGCGACATCGAAGGCGTTGTCGGTGACGAGAAGCTTGGCCATGGCGCAGAACTTCGTCGCGTCCGGAGCGGAATTGTCGAACTTCCAGGCCGCCTGGCGCAGGAAGGTGCGCGCCGATTGCAGCTTGACCTCCAGCTCCGCGAGCCGGAACTGCAGCGCCTGGAACTGGTCGAGCGACTTTCCGAAGGCCTTGCGCTCGCCCATATAGGCGAGCGTCGCGTCGAGCGCCGCCTGCGCCCCGCCGAGCGCCGAGGCGGCGATGTTGAGCCGCCCGCCGTCGAGCCCGGCCATCGCATAGGAGAATCCCTTGCCCTCCTCGCCGAGCAGGTTGTCGGCCGGGATCACGCAATCGTCGAACTGCACGACGCGCGTGGGCTGGGCGCGCCAGCCCATCTTGTGTTCGAGCCCGCCGAACGAAAGGCCGGGCGTTCCGTCCTCGACGATGACGGTGGAGATGCCCTTCGGCCCGTCCTCGCCGGTGCGGACCATGGTGACATAGGCGTCCGAATAGCCGCCGCCCGAGATGAAGGCCTTGGTGCCGTTGAGCTTCCAGCCCTCGTTGGTGCGTTCCGCCCGGGTGCGCAGGGCCGCCGCGTCGGAGCCCGAGCCCGGCTCCGTCAGGCAGTAGGAAAAGACCTTTTCCATCGAGCAGAGCGCGGGCAGCCATTTCGCCTTGGTTTCGGCCGAGCCGAACTTGTCGATCATGCCGCCGCACATGTTGTGGATCGACAGGAACGAGCCCACCGCCGGGCAGGCCATCGCGAGCGCCTCGAAGACCAGCGTCGCGTCGAGGCGGGTGAGCCCCGAACCGCCGTGCTCCTCGCCGACATAGATGCCGCCGAGCCCAAGCTCCGCCACCTTCGGCCAGAGATCCTTCGGGATCGTGCCCTCGGTTTCCCACTGGCGCGCGAAGGGCGCGATGTGCTCGGCGCCGAAGGCGCGCGCCATGTCGAAGATGGCCTGCTGTTCCTCGCTCAGCGCAAAATCCATGGGACCCTCCCTTCGGCCTGAATTGAACAACTGTTAAATTCCAACTGTTGCAGGAGTTTTGCAAGGGTCAATTGCCGCGGCCGCGCGTTGGGTCGGCGCGATGCCCGATCGGGCCGCCGCGGCGGGGCCGGCCGGACGGCGCATAGCGTCGCGATCGTCCGTCTCAGCAGAAATCCGCGCCGCGATGATCAGCCGAGCGCAGTTGGACTCAGCCGCTGGATGTATCTTGGGGTGGCATGAAGATTTCTCTCCCAAGTCGCCGGAATTGTGGTAAAAATGTGGCGTAGGCTTCCCGCGGGTGGAAAGGTGGAATCATGAAAGGTTTCTCGGCTCGCCTTGCGGCAGCTTCTTTCGTGGCGGTGGCGGTGGCGATGATGGCCGGGGCGGCAGGCGCCGCGACGGTCACGACATTCTGCCCCGGAACGGTCGCGACCAATGACCGCGAATTCACGGTCACCACGGTGGCGCCCGGTGCGACCTGCATCGCCTACGGCTCAGGCAATATCAGCGGCAATTCCGCGGGGGCCAATCCCGATCCGCTGTTCGGCATTCTCGGCGCCAGTTACCAGCTTATCGGCAAGTCGGACTCGACGCCCTCGATCGTGAGCGTGACGGGCGTGGGTGCGCTGACCGGAACCTGGGCGCTCTTCCTGCCCGCGGCGCCCACCGGCATGATGTGGACGAACCTCGTCCTCGCCCTCAAGAGCGGCGTGGCGCAGCTCAATCCCGACTGGGCGGCCTTCGGCCTGCCGAACGGCGTGACGAGCGGCACCTGGTCCATCGCCAACGGCCGGCAGTCGCTGTCGCACGCCAACCTCTACGGCGAGCTCGCCCCGATTCCGGTTCCGGCGGCAGGGCTGCTCCTGCTCGGCGGACTGGGAGCGCTCGCGGCAATGCGCCGGCGGCGTCGGGCCTGACCGCGAAAGCCGCCGCCCCGCGCCCGGCTCAGAGATCGGCGTGGAATTCCTCGATGAGACTGCGGACCACGGCGCGCAGCGCCGCCGGTTCGTCGTCCTCGGCCTCGATCGCGTCCGTGCGGACCGCGCGCTGCCGGTCCGCGCTGGTGCCCGTGTCCAAGACGCCCCGCAAGGCCTCGACCTCGGCCATGCAGCCGAGCGCCTCGGCATCTTCGGCGACGAGCGCGATCAGCTCGTCGAGAAGCACGCCGAACTCGACGACCTCCAGCCGCCCGAAATCGATCAGGCCGCCGGAGATGCCGTAACGCTGCGCCCGCCAGCGGTTCTCGGCGATGAGGAAGTTGTCGTAATGCCGCCAGCGCTGGTTGGCGCGCTGGAGCCGCCAGAGCATCCGCGTCAGGCACCGGGTCAGCGCCGCCAGTGACAGCGTCATCTCGAGCCGCGGCTGGACATCGCAGATCCGGCTCTCGATCGTCGGGAAACGCGCCGAGGGGCGCAGGTCCCACCAGATCTTCGTCGAATCCTCGATGAGCTTCATGTGGACGAGGGCATGGACGGTTCGCTGATACTCCGCCCAGCTCGTGAAGCGCGGCGGCAGGCCGGTGCGGGGCAGGTTGTCGAAGATCGTAAGCCGGTAGCTCGCGAGCCCGGTATCCTCGCCCTGCCAGAACGGCGAGGAGGCGGACATCGCGAGGAAGTGCGGCAGGAAATAGCCGAACTGGTTTATGAGGTCGATGCGCATGTCCTCGACCGGGATGCCGACATGGACATGCATGCCGCAGATCAGCATCCGCCGCGCCACGCCGGCGAGGTCGCGGCGCAACTCGTTGTAGCGCTCCTTGTCGGTGTGGTGCTGGTCCTTCCAGTCCGAGAACGGGTGACACGAGGCCGCGATCGGGGCGAGCCCGTGATCGGCGGCGTGGCGGGCGACGCAGGAGCGGAGCCGCTGCAGGTCGTCCCGCGCCTCGGCGATGCTGCCGCAGACCTTGGTGCCGATCTCGATCTGGCACTGGAGGAATTCCGGGCTGACCTGGCCCTCGGTCTCGGCCTTGCAGGCGGCCATCATCGCCTCCGGCGCCACCGCCAGCGCGAGGCTGTCGCGATCGACGAGAAGATATTCCTCCTCGATCCCGATGGTGAAATCCGGCTCGGTCATGGCCCAACCTCCTCGCGCCAGTTGAGCAGAGCCGGGCCGGGCCGGCAAGCCTGAGGCGGGCACGAAGCGCGCCAGCACCGCCGCCGGCCCAAAATACGCAAAAGGGCCGGCGTTCAGCCGACCCTCATTCCACTTGGGACAAATATCCTCGGGGGTGCGGGGGCAGACAGCCCCCGCT
>JBFKMA010000164.1:0-5729 GCA_041630175.1 Albidovulum sp. | reverse complement strand
TGAGGATCTTGATCCCCGGCGCGCGCTGCAGGAGGCCCACGGTGTTGAGGTCCACCGGGTCGATCACATCGACCTCGCCGGTGATCAGGGCGTTCTGGCGGGCCGCCGAGTCGAGGATCACGTTCATCTCGATCCCGTCGAAATGCGCGCGGTCCGTCTTCCAGTAGTTCGGGTTGCGCGTCAGCTTCGCCCCGACTCCCGGCTCCCAGCTGTCGATGATGTAGCCTCCGCAGCCGTCATGCGTCGTCGGGTCGATCTTGCCGTCGGTCGAGGGCAGGATCGGCAGGTGGTAGTCCGACATGATGAACGGGAAGTCGGCATTGCCGGCGCTCAAGGTGAACACCACGACATTCGGGCCATCGGCCTTGATGTCGGAGATCGGCGCGACGATCGGCTTGGCGGCCGATTTCGAGTCTTCGCCGCGATGGTGGTTGATCGAGGCGATGACATCGTCCGCAGTCACGGTCCCGCCGCTGTGATAGGTTATGCCGTCGCGGAGCTTGAAGGTCCAGGTGGTGGCGTCGGCCGAAGCCTCCCAGCTTTCCGCAACCTCGCCGACCAGCGAGCCGTCCGCCGCGATCTCGGTCAGATAGCCGTTGCGGGCGGTGTGCAGGACCTGCACGAACTGCGAATCCCAGGTCGCGGGATCGGCGCTGTCGGTGGTGTTGCCGCTGGCCTGGGCGAGCCGCAGGATGCCGCCCTTCTTGGGCTGGGCAGCCGCACGGCGCATGCTGGCCGGCAGAATCAGGCCCGCCGCGCCAAGTGCCGTGGCGCCCTTCAGAAGGCCTCGACGGCTGAGCCCGGCTGTTTTCGTGGTAAATGACGACATTCTTTCCTCCTTGTTGGTCTTTTCGGTTTTTCCTGATTACGGCTCGCGAAGGGCTTGCGGTCAAGCCTCTATGGGGGCGTTCCCGCCATTTGTTTGACATTTCTTCCTGCTGCACCGGCGCGGCCGCCCTCGGCGCCTCGCGATCCAGCCTGAATTGTCCGAGAAAGCCTCAAGCCCGAGATCCCCGCCATGCAAGCGTGCTTGGCCGTTTCTTGGCCGCGCCCGGGTGGTCGGGGCGGCCGAGAACGGTTCCTGCATCAACAACTAGGATGCGCTTATCCGGCGCCAACGGCAAGAAGCGACCATTCGTCGGCCGTCAGCGACATTTCTCGGTTTTTTGTTTATTGACCAGTCAATTTACCGAGAACTGCACGATCCGCCCGACCAGGCAGTCGAGCGTGTCGGCCCAGTCGATGCCCTCGGGCAGATGCGCCGTCAGCAGCGACAGTTCCGTGCAGGCCACGGCCAGCCCGGCGCAGCCCTGGCCGGTCACGAGCCGTTCGGCCGTCCGGCCGAGATCGGCGTGGTGGCCGGGGCCGGCCTGCCCCGCCTTGACCGCGCGGATCGCGGCCAGCACCGCGGCCTCGTCTTCGGGCCAGACCGGGACGAGGCCGGCCTCCGCGAAGGCCGCGTCGAAGACCTGGGCGAGCCGCACCGCCGGCGAGGCCAGCATACCGATCCGCGCGCCCGCGCCGTGCTTGCGCCGAAGCTCGGCGGCCGTCGCCGCGATCATGTCGAGCAGCGGCACCGAGGTCGCGGCGCGGATGTCGGGCGCGAACGCATGCGCGGTGTTGCAGGGCATCGCCAGCGCCTCGGCGCCCGCCGCCTCGAGCCGCCGGGCGAGATCGGCGAGGACCGGCGCCGGGCTCTCGCCGGTGCCCTCGATCAGCGCGGCGATCCGGCTCGGCACCTGCGGATACTGGAACACCAAGAGCGGCACGTGATCGGCGTCGTCGCGCGCCGGAACCGCGGCAAGCACCCGCTCCATCAGCAGCACCGTCGCCTCCGGCCCCATGCCGCCGAGAATTCCCACCAACCGCATAGTCCGCTCCGTCCCGTCAGTTGCCCGCCCCGGGCGTCAGAAGGAATGACTCGCCCGGGAAGTACTTTTCAAGCCGGATATCGGCGGAGCGGGCATGGCCCTCCATCCCCTCGTAGCGCGAAATCCGCGCCGTGACGGCGGCGAGATCGCGCAGCGCCTCGGGCGCCACCTCCTGCCAGGTCACGGTCTTGAGGAACTTGTGGACCGACAGCCCGCCCGTGTAACGGGCCGCGCCAGAGGTGGGCAGCACGTGGTTGGTCCCCGCCGCCTTGTCGCCGAACGCCACCGTCGTGTGCGGCCCGAGAAAGAGCGAGCCATAGGCCCGGAGCCGCCCGCGCCACCAGTCGAGATCGGCCGCCTGCACATGCAAGTGCTCGGGCGCCACATGGTCGGCATGATCCGCCATCTCCTCGCGCGTGTCGCACAGCACGATCTCGCCCAGACCCGACCAGGCCGCCTCGGCCGCGCTGCGGTTGGGCTGCGGCAGTTCGGCGATGCAGCGCGGGATCTGCGCGGTCACCGCCTCGGCCAGGGCCGGGCTGTCGGTGACGAGCCAGACCGGCGAGGTCTGGCCATGCTCGGCCTGGCCGATCAGGTCCCAGGCGACCAGATAGGGATCGGCGGTGGCGTCGGCGATGACCATGCTGTCGGTGGGTCCGGCGAACATGTCGATGCCGACCCGCCCGAACAGCTGGCGCTTGGCCTCGGCCACATAGGCGTTGCCGGGGCCGACGAGGATATCGGCCGGCGGCAGGCCGAACTGGCCAAAGGCCATCGCCGCGACGCCCTGCACGCCGCCGAGCGCGAGGATCCGGTCGGCCCCGCAATAGTCGAGCGCATAAAGGATCGGCGCCGGGATGCCCTTGCCCGGCCGCGGCGGCGACACCGCCGAGATATGGCCGACGCCGGCGACCTTCGCCGTCGTGACCGTCATCAGCGCCGAGGCGATGTGGCTGTAGCGCCCGCCCGGCACGTAGGCCCCGACGGAGGAGATCGGGATCAGCCTTTGACCGGCGCGCAGGCCGGGGCGCAGTTCCACCTCGATCTCGCTGCAGCTCCCGAGCTGGGCGCGGGCGAAGGCGGCGATGTTGTCATGGGCGTAGCGGATGTCGTCCTTGAGCTGCTGCGGCACCGTGTCGGCCGCCGCATCGATCACCTCGCGCGGCACCACGATCTCGCCGGTCCAGCCATCGAGCCGCTCGGCATAGCGCTGGGTGACGATCTCGCCGCCCGCCTCGATCTCGGCCAGCATCCGCGCCACCGTGGCCGGCACATCGCCCTCGATCGCCGCGCCCGTCACTTCGGACCGTTTGAAGAATTTCACGCCCATCGTTTCGCCATTCCTTTCTTGGACTCCTGCGACGGGGCTTGACCGCCCCCGCCTGCAGGTTCACCTTTCTGAAAACTCCACGCCGATCCGGGATCCCGACCACCATGCTGGCCAAAGGCATCACGCTCCGCGCGCTCGAACTCTTCGAGGCCGTCGCCCAGGCCGGCACCGTGGCCGAAGGCGCCCGCCTGATGGGGCTGAGCCTGCCGGCCGCCTCCCAGCAGCTCTCCAATCTCGAAGCCTCGCTCGGATGCCCGCTCCTGGACCGGAGCCACCGGCCCTTGCAGCTCACGCCCGCCGGCCGGGTCTTCCTGCACCGGGTGCGCGACGCGCTGACCCGGATCCGCCAGGCCCAGGCCGAGCTGACCGTGCTCGACATCGCGCATCTGAAAAGCCTGCGGCTCGGCGTCATCGACGATTTCGACGCCGAGATCACGCCCGAACTGGTGATCGCGCTCGCCAAGAACCTGCGCAACTGCGACTTCCGCCTGACCACCGGGCCGAGCCACGACATGATCGCCCGGCTCGCCAACCGGCAGCTCGACCTCATCGTGGCCGCCGCGCCCGCCGATGCTGTGCCCGGCACGGTCGAACACCGGCTTCTGCGCGACCCCTACGTTCTCGCGGTTCCGCGCGGGTTCGATCTGCCCAAGGGGCGCGAGATGGCCGCGCTGTCGGCCCTGCCGTTCCTGCGCTACGACCGCGGCCAGCTGATGGGCCGCCAGATCGAGGCGCATCTCGCCCGTCACCGCATCGCGCTGCCGGACCGGTTCGAGATCGACAGCAACCAGTCGATCATGGCGCTGGTCGCCAACGGCGTCGGCTTCTCGATCACCACGCCGCTCGCGATCCTGCGGGCGCGGGTGTTCCTCGACCGGGTGAACATCCATCCCCTGCCGCTGGCTGCGATGTCGCGCACGATCTCGCTTTTCGCCGGCGCCGACCAGTCGGGTCATGTCGCCACCGAGATTGCCCGGACCCTGCGCACGCTGATGATGGCGCGGCTGATCCGTCCGGCCAAGGACTTCGCGCCCTGGCTTGCCGACACGTTCGCGGTCATTCCGGCTTGAGCCAAGGATCACGGTCGCTCCGGGCAGTGGGATTGCCTGCCCGATTGGCAGTCATCCCGGGCCCGCCGGCAAGCGCGGCGCGCGGATTTCCGCAACATGGAAGCACAGCTTCCGGAAAGTGGAATACGTCGCCTCAGCGCCGCCCGTAATAGAGGCCGACCACGTGCTCGGCCTCCGCGAAGAACAGCCAGCGTGCGGCGAGCGCCCCGGCGAGATGGATCAGCGCCGCCAGGCCGAGCCCGGCCGGATGCACCGGCACGAGGAGCAGGATCAGCGCCGGCAGCGCCGCCGCCAGCACCACCGCGACGCGCCGCAGCACGACGGCATGCTTGCGGCCGACGACATGGATCATCTCGCGCATCAGGTAGTTGCCGCCGGTATGGGGGGCGGCGAATTGCCGGACCGCGCCGATGCCGCCGAGCCCGGTCGCACTGCCGATCGTCGCCCCCGCCGCCGCGAAGCGCCCGTCACCGAGGCGGAAGGCCACGGCGAGGCAGCCGCCGAGCAGCAGGCAGAGTGCTATCGCGAGCCAGACCTGTCCGGTCAGGATCGCGCCGCCGGTCAGCGCGAAGGCGACGAACAGGCAGGGCGTGGTCCAGTGGTTCCAGCGCGGCACGGTCTTCAGTTGCGCATAGATCATCGAGGTCGCGGCCACGGTCAGCAGGCAGACCGCCGCCCCGACCGCGCCGAAGACGCCCGGCAGCGGCGCGCCGAGGATCGCCGCCAGCGCCACCGGCGCGAGCAGGAGGAGCGCCGCCACCGCGGCACAGGCCTCGCGGCTGAGCCAGCTCGTCCGCCACTGGGTGAAGGCGCGAAGCGCGCGTTGCGGATTGCCGAGATGGAAGGCCGAGGACAGAAGCCCCGCGACGGCAAGCCCGTAGCCCAGGCCCCAGATCAGGAACGCCGCGAGCCCGCGGGCGGGCACCGCGCCGAGCCCGAGTAACGCCAGAAGCCCGAAGCCCGCGCCGGACAGGACGGTGAACAGAATGACGGAAGGCGCGGGATGCATCAGAACTTCTCCAGAAGCCGGTCGAGCCAGCCGGCGAAGCCGGTCGCCTTCACGTCGAGCAGCGGCGCGAGGACCGCGACCTCCTCATCCGCACCCTTCGGCCGCGGCGGCAGGTACTTGTTGACGGGCTTGGTATCCATCTCGGGCATGAGGTCATAGCCGCCGCGCTCGGCGACGAGGCGGCTGACCTTGCTGTCGGGATCGCCGAGATCGCCGAAATGCCGCGCCCCGGTCGGGCAGGTGCGGACGCAGGCGGGCTGGCGGTCGGCCTCGGGCAGGTTCTCGTTGTAGATCCGGTCGACGCAGAGCGTGCATTTCTTCATCACGCCCGCGGCCTGATCAAGCTCGCGCGCGCCATAGGGGCAGGCCCAGGCGCAAAGCCCGCAGCCGATGCAGGCATCCTCGTTCACGAGCACGATCCCGTCCTCGGCGCGCTTGTAGCTCGCCCC
>JBFKMA010000163.1:0-5759 GCA_041630175.1 Albidovulum sp. | reverse complement strand
GGCTTTTCGCCACGATCTTCCTGCGCCAGATGACCTGACCCGATGTTCCTTCCCTTCTTCGAGACGCTCCGCAAGACCGGCATCCCGGTCACCTTGCGCGAATATCTCGGCTTTCTCGAAGGGATGGCGGCCGGGCTCGCGACCTACGACATCGAGGGGTTCTACTACCTCGCCCGCGCCGCGATGGTGAAGGACGAGCGCCATCTCGACCGCTTCGACCGCGCCTTCGCGGAGACCTTCAAGGGGATCGAGACGATCAGCGCCGAGGAGGTGCTGAACGCGATCGAGCTGCCGCGCGAATGGCTGGAAAAGCTCATCGAACGCACGCTGACGGCGGAGGAGAAGGCCGAGATCGAGGCACTCGGCGGCTTCGACAAGCTCATGGACACGCTGCGGCAGCGGCTCGCCGAGCAGAAGGGCCGCCACCAGGGCGGCTCGAAATGGATCGGCACGGCCGGCACCTCGCCCTTCGGCGCCTACGGCTACAACCCCGAAGGCGTGCGGATCGGCCAGGATAAAAGCCGCCACCAGCGCGCGGTGAAGGTCTGGGACCGGCGCGATTTCAGGAACCTGGACGATCAGGTTGAACTCGGCACCCGCAACATCAAGGTGGCGCTGAAGCGCCTCCGCCGCTGGGCGCGCGAGGGCGCGGCGGAGGAACTCGACCTGCCCGGCACGATCCGCGCCACCGCCGAGCACGGCTATCTCGACGTGAAGACCCGGCCCGAGCGGCACAACGCGGTCAAGGTGCTGCTCCTGCTCGACGTCGGCGGCTCGATGGACCCGCATATCCGCGTCGTGGAGGAGCTGTTCTCGGCCGCCCGCACCGAGTTCAAGCATCTCGAATACTACTACTTCCACAACTGCCTCTACGAAGGCGTCTGGCGCGACAACCACCGCCGCTGGGACCGGCAGACGCCGACATGGGAGGTGCTTCGGACCTACGGCTCCGACTACAAGGCGATCTTCGTCGGCGACGCCTCCATGTCGCCCTACGAAATCGCCTATCCCGGCGGCGCCAACGAACACTGGAATGCCGAGGCCGGGCAGGTCTGGCTGCGGCGCGCCCGCGAGCAATGGCCCGCGAATGTCTGGCTGAACCCGCTGCCCGAACGGCAATGGCAATACGGCCAGTCCATCGGCATGATCCGCGAGATCTTCGAGGGAAGGATGTTCCCGCTCACGCTCGAAGGGATCGGGCGGGCGATGAAGGCGCTGACCTGACCGCGGCACTGCACTTGATCTGAACCGCGCCCTGCGCGACGCTGGTCGCCGGATTCCGGATCGCGATCGTGTTTTTTCGTTTCCTCCTGACGCTTGCCGCCGTCATCGGCCTTGCCGGCTGCGGCCAGAGCACGCTGCCGCCGCGCGGCGCGGAAAGCCCCCTGCTCTATGACCGGGCCGAGATCGCACGGGCGCCCAAGATCGCGATCCTCGTGCCGGGCGCCTTCGTGTCGAAGGACATCTTCCGGGCCACCGGGTCGTGGCGCGACTCGGGCTATGCGATCGTGCATTACCGGCTTCCGGGCATGGACGGGCTGCCGCTCGACCACGCGCTGAAGATCGAGGCGGCGGCCGAGACCATCGCGGGATTCGCGCGGCGCCACCCGGACAAGAAGATCCGCCTGCTCGGCTATTCCACCGGCGGCCCGGTCGTCATCGAGGCGGCGCGGCGCCTGAAGGGCCACGACCTCCGCGTCGCCGCGATCGCGCCGGCGCCCGACCATGCCGGCGGCCTGCGAACCTACGTCACGGCCACTTTGGACCTTCTTGCCGCGGCGGCGCGCGCGGGGAGCCTCGACCGAGAGGCGGTGTGGGAGGAGTATTACCGCGTCCTCCTCTTCGGCCGCGCCGGCCTCGCCGATCCCGATCTCGCCCTCCGGTCCCGGCAAATGGCAGCACGGCAGCGCGGCAAGCTGCTCATCCCCGACAAGCTCCTGTCCGAGGCCCATGCCCGCGACCTGCGCCAATGGCGGCTCGACCCTGTGCCCGCGTGGCTTCGCGACAGGACGCGGTTCTATACCGGACGGGAGGATCCGCTCTTCTCGCTCGCGCAGACCCTCGCTTTCTCGCGCGCCGCCGGGGACGGCAGAGTCTATGCCTATGCGCGGCAGGGGCACCTTCTGTTCCTGACCGCGCCGCGGGTGTTTGACGACGTGCGGCAGTTCTTCGACGAGGAGTGACTCGCCGGGCCGGCGTGAGCGCGCCCGAATTCCCGAATCCCCGTTCCCTTTCCGCCCTGCCGCCCCCATATTCATCCCATGCTGAAGCTCACGCCGATCCTTCTGGCGATCGTCTACGCCGTGGTGCTCTACCGCTTCTCCGCCTGGCGGATGGCGCGTGAGCTCGACGCGCGCTCGGCCCTGCTCGCCGATCCGAATCTCCTCGCCGTCGCGGCACGGCTCGCGAAGGCGCTCGGCATCGAGCGGGTGCCGGTCCACCTTTACGAGATCGCGCCGGTCAATGGCCTCGCCGCGGCAGACGGCCGGATCTTCATCACCCGCGGCTTCTACAACAAGTTCCGCGAAGGCGCCGTGACCGCCGAGGAAATGGCGAGCGTCATCGCGCACGAGCTTGGCCATGTGGCGCTCGGCCATACCCGGCGGCGGATGATCGACTTCTCGGGCCAGAACGCGATCCGGGTGGCGCTGGCGACGATCCTCGGGCGGCTCCTGCCGGGAATCGGCGTCTATCTCGCCGGCTTCCTGACCTCGCTCCTGGCGGCAAGGCTGTCCCGGCAGGACGAATACGAGGCCGACGAATGGGCCTCGGCGCTTCTCGTGAAGGCGGGATTCGGCACCGCGCCGCAGAAGTCGCTCTTCCAAAAGCTCGAAGGCCTCACCGGCATGGGCGGAACCGCGCCCGCATGGCTCCTGAGCCATCCCAAGACCGCCGAGCGCATCGCGGCGATCGAGAGCAACGAGGCACGGTGGGGGATCGGCGGCTCGGCCCAGGGCGGCTGAACCGGCGCGTCGAAGCCGGATCGGCCGGTCACCAGCGCCCGGCCCCCATCATTCCGGATCCGCGGTTTTGAACATGAGCCGCCCCGCACCATTGCCAGCCATTTCACAAGGGCTTATGTCGCTTAGACCGTCGCAAGCACCGACCGGACCGAGACATGAGCCAGACCATCATTCAGCGCTGCGAGGCCAAGGGACTCCGCATGACCGAGCAACGCCGGGTCATCGCGCGTGTCCTTGAGGAATCGGACGACCATCCCGACGCCGAGGTCCTCTATGCCCGCGCCTCGGCGCTCGACCCGAACATCTCGCTCGCCACGATCTACCGGACCGTGAAGCTCTTCGACGAGGCGGGTATTCTCGACAAGCTCGAATTCGGCGACGGCCGCGCGCGCTACGAGGATGCCGAGCGCGAACATCACGACCACCTCATCGACCTGACCACCGGCGAGGTCATCGAATTCGTCGATCCCGAAATCGAGGAATTGCAGAAACGTATCGCCCGCAAGCTCGGCTACCGGCTGAAAGGCCATCGGCTGGAGCTGTTCGGCGTGCCGCTCAAACCCGAAAAGAAAAGCTGACGCCGTGCAGAACCTGCGCGGCATCGCCCTTGTCGTCTTCGCGATGGCGGTCTTCTCGGTCGAGGACGCGCTGATCAAGACGATGTCCGCAGAACTGCCGATCGGGCAGATCCTTTGCCTCATCGGCCTTGGCGGGATGGCGGTGTTCTTCACGGCTGCGGGCGATGCCGGGCGGGTCTGGGTCGTCCGCTCGTTGCGGGCGCCGCAGGTCCTCTGGCGCTCGGCCGCCGAGGGCGTCGCGGCGCTGAGCTTCGTGACCGCGCTGTCGCTCATCCCGCTCTCGACGGTCGCGGCGGTCTTTCAGGCGACGCCGCTCGCGGTGACGGCGGGGGCCGCGGTTTTCCTGAGCGAGGAGGTCGGCTGGCGGCGCTGGACCGCCGTGGTCGTTGGATTCCTCGGCGTCCTCCTGATCATCCGGCCGGGGCTCGACGGTTTCCGGCCCGAGGCGGCGCTGGTGCTGATCACCGTCTTCGCAATCGCGCTGCGCGACCTCGTCACGCGGCGCGTCCCGGGCCATGTCCCCTCGGTCGCGGTCGCCTTCCACGGCTTTGCGGCCCTTTTCATCGGCGGCGGCGCGCTGATTCTCATTGGCCAGGAGCCGGTCCTGTTTGCCCCTCGGACCGGCCTGATCCTGGCCGTGACGATCCTGTGCGGGACCTCCGGCTACTACGCGATCGTCGCCTCGATGCGGCTTGCGGATGCCTCGGCGCTCATGCCCTTCCGCTATTCGCGGCTCATCTTCTCGCTGATGATCGGGGTCGCGTTCTTCTCCGAACGACCCGATTTGCTGACGCTGGCGGGCGCCGGCCTGATCCTCGCGGCCGCGTTCTACGCCTATTTGCGCGAGCGGAAGGTAGCGCTAACGGCCAAACCGACCTAAAGCCCCTTCCCCTCGCCCCGCCGAGGCCTTAAACACCGCGCCAACAGTCATTTCCGCCGAAAGGACCGCTTCCCATGAGCACGATCATCGACATCCATGCCCGAGAGATCCTCGACAGCCGGGGCAATCCGACGGTCGAAGTGGACGTAACGCTGGAAGACGGCACGATGGGCCGCGCCGCGGTGCCCTCGGGCGCGTCGACCGGCGCGCATGAGGCGGTCGAGAAACGCGACGGCGACAAGAACCGCTACATGGGCAAGGGCGTCCTCGAAGCCGTGGCGGCCGTCAACGGCGAGATCGCCGAAAACCTCGTCGGCGAGGACGCGACCGAGCAGGTCGCCATCGACCGGCTGATGATCGAGCTCGACGGCACGCCGAACAAGGGCCGGCTCGGCGCCAATGCGATCCTCGGCGTCTCGCTCGCGGTCGCCAAGGCCGCGGCGGATTTCACCATGCAGCCCCTCTACCGCTATGTCGGCGGCACCTCGGCCCGCGTCCTGCCGGTGCCGATGATGAACATCATCAATGGCGGCGAACATGCCGACAATCCGATCGACATCCAGGAATTCATGATCATGCCGGTCGCCGCCCCGGATATCCGCGGCGCGATCCAGATGGGCTCGGAGGTCTTCCACACGCTGAAGAAGGAGCTTTCGGCGGCGGGTCTGGCCACCGGCGTCGGCGACGAGGGCGGCTTCGCGCCGAACCTCAACTCGACCCGCGATGCCCTGGATTTCATCCTGAAGTCGATCGAGAAGGCCGGCTACAAGCCGGGCGAGGACATCTACCTGGCGCTCGACTGCGCCTCGACGGAATACTTCAAGAACGGCAAGTATGTGCTTGCTGGAGAAGGAAAAACCCTGTCGCCTGAGGAGAATGTCGACTACCTCGCGGCGCTGGTGAAGGACTACCCGATCATCTCGATCGAGGACGGCTGCGCCGAGGATGACTGGGACGGCTGGAAGCACCTGACCGACGTGATCGGGGCGAAGTGCCAGCTCGTCGGCGACGACCTCTTCGTTACCAACCCCGCCCGCCTCGCCGACGGCATCGCCAGGGGCTGCGCCAACTCACTTCTCGTCAAGGTCAACCAGATCGGCACGCTGACCGAGACCCTGGAGGCGGTCGAGACCGCGCAGCGGGCGGGCTATGGCGCCGTGATGTCGCACCGTTCGGGCGAGACCGAGGACGTCACCATCGCCGATCTCGCGGTCGCCACAAATTGCGGGCAGATCAAGGCCGGCTCGCTGGCCCGCTCCGAGCGCACGGCGAAATACAATCAGCTCCTGCGCATCGAAGAAGAGCTCGATCGCACCGCGCGCTACGCCGGCCGCGCCG
>JBFKMA010000162.1:0-5765 GCA_041630175.1 Albidovulum sp. | reverse complement strand
TCCGTGCATGCGGCGGGCGCCGGGGGTTCCACCCCCGGACCCCCGGGATATTTGGACCAAGTGGAAACGAAATCCGGTCATGCGAAGGCCTCCTCGAAGCCGCCTTGCCCCGGTTCGGGGAGCTTGGCACGGTAGGGCGCGAGGTCGAAGGCCCGCGCCTCGTCGAGGCCGAGGTCGATATGGGTGGCCATGAGTGCAGCACCTCCGCCTGCGAGGTGGGTGCGGATGGCGGCGGCGAAGAGCGCGACCGAGGCGCGGTCGAGCGAGACCGTCGGCTCGTCGAGAAGCCAGAGGCGGCGGCCGGTAACGAGGAGCCGGGCCAGCCCGAGACGGCGCTTCTGACCGGCCGAGAGGTTCTGCGCCGGACGGTCGCGCAAGGTTTCGAGGTCCATCGCGGCAAGCGCCGGGGCGATGTTGCTCTGGCCGTAGATGCGGGCCCAGAAGGTCAGGTTCTCGGCCACCGTCAGCGTCGCCTTCAGCCCGTCGGCATGGCCGGCATAGGCGACCCCCTCGGGCGGCAGCTCGATCCGGCCGGAAAGCGGCGGTTGCAGCCCGGCGACGGCACGCAGAAGCGTCGTCTTGCCGATCCCGTTCGGGCCGCGCAGCACCAGCGCCTCGCCCGGCCCAAGCCGGAGGCTGACGCCCTCAAGAAGCGTCAAACCGCCGCGCGCGACGGCAAGGTCCTGAATTTCGAGCATCATGGCCAAGGGGTTAGCCTATCCGCGGGCCAAGGCATAGCCGCTATTCGACCGGCAGGAGCGCCGCGGCGATCCGTCGCCCCTCGGACAGGAGCACGTTGTAGGTGCGCGCCGCGGCATCGCTCGCCATCGGCTCGACGCCGAACCCGGCCGCTTCGAGCGCCGCGCGAAACTCCGCCGGGGGATGGGCGATCGCCGTGCCGGTGCCGAGAAGCAGCACGTCGATCTCCTCGGCGAGCGCGATGAGCGGCGCGGTGTCGGCATAGCCGCCCCAGCCCTTCGCCGATTGCGCCGTGACCAAAATCGCGCCCCGGATCACCTCGCCGCCCACGCGGAAGAAGCCCGGCCCGTAGCCGTCGATCGGCGTCGCGTCGTCGAAGGGGATCTCGCTGAGCTGGATCATCGGCCCCGCGCCCGTCACTTGCCCGCGGCGAACTGGGTGCCGGCGGGCCCGTCGTCCTGCTTGGTCCAGTCGCGCTTGACGCCGAGCGCGAGCACCACGTTCTTGGCGACATAGATCGAGGAATAGGTGCCAACGAGCACGCCCCAGGTCATGGCGAAGACGAAGCCGCGGATCACGTCGCCGCCGAAGATGAGGAGCGCGATCAGCGCCAGAAGCGTCGTGCCCGAGGTCATCACCGTGCGGCTCAGCGTCTCGTTGGCCGAGAGGTTGCACAGATCGCGCAGCGGCCGCGTCTTGTACTTGATGAGGTTCTCCCTGAGCCGGTCGAAGACCACGACGGTGTCGTTGATCGAATAGCCGAGGATCGTGAGCAGCGCGGCGATGATCGACAGGTCGAACTTCAGCTGGAACACCGCGAAGATCCCGATCGTCAGCGCGATGTCGTGGATCAGCGCCACGACCGCGCCCACCGCGAACTGCCATTCGAAGCGCAGCCAGATATAGACCACGATGGCGAGCGTGCCGGCGAGCACCGACAGGATCGCGGTCCAGATCAACTCGCCCGAGACCTTGGGGCCGACCGATTCGACGGACGGAAAGGTGATCGACGGATCGACCGATTTCAGCGCCTCCTCGACGCTCGCGATGACCTCCGGCGTGATCGCCTCGTCGCCCTCCTGCGCCTGGATGCGCAGCATCGCGACATGCTGGTCCTCGCCGAATGTCGGGTCGTAGACCTGGCTGATCAGCACGTCGCCGAGGCCGAGGGGCTGCACCGCCTGGCGGTAGGCGCCGACATCGACCGCCTGGGTCGACTCGGTGCGGATCGTGGTGCCGCCCTTGAAGTCGATGCCGAAGTTCAGCCCCATGAGGAGCGTCACGATTACCGCCACCACGACGAGCGCCATCGAGCCGCCGAAGGTGACGGAGGCCCAGCGGAAGAAGTCGATATTGGTGGTTTCCGGGACGAGCTTGAGACGGAATGCCATTGGAGTGCCCCTTTAAACCGTGATCGTCTTCGGCCGTTTCCGGTCGAACCAGGTGACGACCAGAAGACGGGTGACGAAGATCGCCGTGAACACCGAGGTGACGAGACCCACGACCAGCGTGACCGCGAAGCCCTTCACCGGGCCGGAGCCGAGGAAGAACAGGATGAGCGCGGTGATGAAGGTGGTGATGTTGGCGTCGATGATCGCCGACATCGCCTTCTCGTAGCCGAGCTCGATCGCCCGCGCCGGCCCCTTCGCGGTCTTCATCTCCTCGCGGATGCGTTCGAACACGAGCACGTTGGCATCGACCGCCATGCCGATCGTCAGCACGATCCCGGCGATGCCTGGCAGCGTCAGCGTCGCGCCGATCGTCGAGAGGATGCCGAACAGCATCGCGATGTTGGTCCCCAGCGCCGCCGTCGCGAAGACGCCGAAGAGCCCGTAGCTCGCGATCATGAAGAACACGACCCCGACGAGGCCGATGATCGCCGCGATGCGGCCGGCGTCGATGCTGTCCTGGCCAAGCTCGGGTCCGATCGTGCGTTCCTCGAGGAAGGTCATCTTCGCCGGCAGCGCGCCGGCGCGCAGCAGGACCGCGAGGTTGGTGGAGCTTTCGACGGTGAAATTGCCGGTGATGATCCCCGATCCGCCGGGAATGTGGCTCTGGATGCGCGGGGCCGAGATCACCTCGTTGTCGAGCACGATGGCGAAGAGCTGGCCGATATTGGCGGCGGTGTAGTCGCCGAACTTGCGCGCGCCCGTGGGGTTGAAGCGGAACGACACGGCGGGCCGGCCGTTCTGGTCGAAATCCGGCCGCGCATCGACGAGGTCCTCGCCGGTCACGACCGGCACTTCGTCGAGCGTGTAGAAGACCCCCGCCTCGTCCTCGTCGATCGAGGGCACGATCACCGTGCCCGGCTTGGCGATGGCGCTGCCGTCGGTGCCGCGCCCGACCACCGGATGGAAGGTGAGCTGCGCGGTCGTGCCGATCAGTTCCTTCAGTTCCGTGGCCGAGCCGATGCCCGGCACCTGGATCAGGATCCGGTCCTGGCCCTGGCGCTGGATCGTCGGTTCGCGGGTGCCGACCTCGTCGACGCGGCGGCGGATGATCTCCAGCGACTGCTTGAGCGTTCGGTCGTCGGTCGCAGCGCGCTCGGCCTCCGAGAGCCGCACGATGAGCTGATTGCCCTCCGCCGTCGCCTCGATGTCGTTCTGGCCGACGCCGGTCAGCGTCACGACCGGCGAGGCGAGCCCGTTGGCGATCTCGACGGCCTTGGCCATCGCCTCGGGCTTCTCGATCTGGATGCGCAGTTCGGACGGGTCCGAGGGTGCGCGGCGGATGCCGCCGATCTCGCCCCGCGCCTCGGCGAGCGCGCGGCGCATCTCGGGCCAGAGCGCGTCCATCCGCGCCTTGTAGACATCGGCGACCTGCACCTCGGCCAGAAGATGCGCGCCGCCGCGCAGGTCGAGCCCCAGATTGACCACCGAGGACGGCAGCCAGTCCGGCCAGAGCGCCCGGTCGGCCGCCTGTTCCGGCGCTTCGAACCCGGCCCGCTCGGCGGCTACGACGGCGTCGTTGTGGCGCTCGGCGCGGGTGTAGAAGGCGTTCGGGAGCGCCGTCAGAAGGCCGAGGGCGCAAAGCCCCCAGATGACGATCCGCTTCCAGAGTGGGATATGCAGCATGGTCGGGGGCTCTGTCTCGTGGCTGCAGCGGCCGGTTTACTTGGACGCCGCCGGCTCGGTCTTGTTGATGACCTGGGCGATCGTCGCACGCACGACGCGCACGCGCACGCCGTCGGCGATCTCGAGTTCGACCTCGCCGTCCTCCTTCACCTTGGAGACCTTGCCGATGATGCCGCCCTGGGTGATCACCTGGTCGCCGCGACGCAGCGCCTCGACCATGGCCTTGTGCTCCTTCGCCTTCTTCTGCTGCGGGCGGATCAAGAGGAAGTACATGATCGCGAAGATCAGGATCAGCGGCAGGAACTGGGCGAAGGCCCCGACACCGCCACCATTGGCGGCCTGGGCATAGGCGGGAGTGATGAACATGAAACGTCCTCTGGGTCCGTGGGGCTTTGCCGCCCGTTTTGTCGCCGGGGAACCTATAGGCGGCTGGGGGGCTTTGCAAGGCAGGCTGTCGCTGCGTCAACCGGAGCCGGCCGGCGCCCGGCCCCTGGACCATCCCATCATTGCCGCGCCAATGTTTCGCTTGCGGCCTTCGACCCTGCGGCCCGCCCGAGATGCGGCGACACCACGCGACAAGACCTTCGAAACCACGCATTTTTCAGAGGCTTGCCGCCTTCCCGCCGGCCGCGGCCTCCGGCCCCGCCGGCCCGCAGATTCCCGGTTCACCTTCGATGCCCGATAGGGCATATCTGCGCCGAACGACCCCGAAAGGTGAGAACATGCACGATATCCGGCTGATCAGAGAGACCCCCGACGCCTTCGACGCGGCGCTTGCGCGGCGCGGCCTCTCTCGGCTCTCGCCGGAAATCCTCGGCCTCGACGAGGCGCGGCGCGCGAAGATCCTCGCCGCCGAGACCGCCCAGGCTGCGCAGAACGCCGCCTCGAAGGAGGTCGGCGCCGCCAAGGCCCGCGGCGACGAGGCCGGGTTCGAACGGCTGCGCGCGCTCGTGGCGGAGAAAAAGGCCGAGGTGGCGCGGCTGAACGAGGAGGCCGCGGCCGAGGACGCGCGGCTGCGCGATCTGCTGATGACGATCCCGAACCTGCCGTTCGACGAGGTGCCCGAGGGCCGCGACGAGACCGAGAATGTCGAGATCCGCCGCTGGGGCGAGCCGCGCGGCTTCGACTTCCGGCCGGTCGAGCATTTCGAGATCGCCGGCGTGAAATCCGGCATGGATTTCGAGACCGCCGCCAAGCTCTCCGGCGCGCGCTTCGTGCTTTTGCGCGGCGGCGTCGCCCGCATCCACCGGGCGCTGTCGCAGTTCATGCTGGACCTGCACACGACCGAGCACGGGCTGATCGAGATGATCACCCCGGTCCTCGTGAAGGACGAGGCGATGGTCGGCACCGGGCAGTTGCCGAAATTCGCCGAGGATTCTTTTGTTGGTGATTGGTACTCGGGTCGCGCTCAACGCCTTAGAAAGGCGCTTTCGTACAAAAACGACGACGATCTAAGAAATATCGCCTCGGGTTCCCCCTTGGAGGATGTCATCGACGAAATAATTGAACGAGCACCAACTTCCGAGGGATTTTGGCTCATCCCGACCTCGGAGGTGACGCTGACCAACACCGTCGCCGGCGAGATCCTCGACGAGACCCAGCTTCCGATCCGCATGACCTCGCATACCCAGTGCTTCCGCTCCGAGGCCGGCTCGGCGGGCAAGGACACGTCGGGCATGCTGCGCCAGCACCAGTTCGAGAAGGTGGAGATGGTGTCGATCACCACGCCCGAGACCGCGCTGGCCGAGCACGAGCGCATGACGAAATGCGCCGAGGCGGTGCTGGAGCGGCTCGGCCTGCCCTATCGCACGATGGTTCTGTGCACCGGCGACATGGGCTTCGGCGCGCGCAAGACCCACGACATCGAGGTCTGGCTGCCAGGGCAGGACAAGTACCGCGAGATCAGTTCGGTTTCGGTCTGCGGCGACTTCCAGGCGCGGCGGATGAACGCGCGCTTCCGGCCCGCGGGCGGCGGCAAGCCCGACTTCGTCC
>JBFKMA010000161.1:0-5766 GCA_041630175.1 Albidovulum sp. | reverse complement strand
GGGCCTCATCGTCGCCTCGCCCGCCAACCCGTCGGGCACGATGCTCGACCGCGCCGGGCTCGCGGCGCTGATCGAGGCGGCGCATGCGAAGGGCGTGGCCTTCGTCTCCGACGAGATCTATCACGGGTTGCACTACGAGGGCCGCGCGATATCGGCGCTGGAGATCTCCGACGAGGTCTATGTCATCAACTCGTTCTCGAAATATTTCTCGATGACCGGCTGGCGCATCGGCTGGATGGTGGTGCCCGAGGCGCATGTCCGCACGGTGGAGCGGCTGGCGCAGAACATGTTCATCTGCCCGCCCCATGCGAGCCAGATCGCGGCACTCGCGGCGCTCGACTGCGTCGACGAGCTGGAGGCCAACCGCGCGGTCTATGCCGAGAACCGGCGGCTGATGCTCGAAGGGCTGCCGAAGGCCGGGTTCACCAGGATCGCGCCGCCCGATGGCGCGTTCTACATCTATGCCGATGTCTCCGACCTGACCGAGGACAGCCGCGCGTTCGCGGCCGAGATCCTCGACCGGGCCGGGGTGGCGGTGACGCCGGGGCTCGATTTCGACCCGCATCGCGGGGCGCAGACCTTGCGGTTTTCCTATGCGCGCTCGACGGCCGATATCCGCGAGGGGCTGGCGCGGCTCGCGGCGTTCATGGGGCGTCATGTCTGAACCCGGTCCGGGGGAGTTCCGCCGGACGCGGGGCTCGCCTATGATGGTGGAAAAACGAGCAGGCACCATGCGGTTTCTTGGACATCTGGCGGTCATCGCGGCGCTCGTCTCCGGTCCGGTCGCGGCGACCGAGCCGACGGCGCTCGCGCGGCTCGACCCCGCGGCCTCGCGCGTCGTGGACGACGGCGAGGGCGTGGCGGTCGATCTCGCCATCAGCGAGGCGGTGCCCTACCGCGCCTTCCTTCTGGCCGATCCGCCGCGGCTGGTTCTGGACTTCTCCGAGGTCGATTTCGGACCGTCGCGGCCTGCCGCGCTCGACCGCGCCGAACGGGTGACGGAGCTTGGCTGGGGGCCGATGCGCGCCGGCTGGTCGCGGCTCGTGGCCGAGCTCGACGGGCCCTACCGGATCGCGAGCGCCGAGGAGCGCGTGGCCGCAGGCGGCGCGGCCGAGATCCGCATCCGCCTCGCCCCGACCGGGGCGGAGGATTTCGCCAGGCGGACGGCGGCGGGCGTGCCGGAAGCGGCGCGCTGGGCGCTGCTGAACCCGGCCGAGGTCGCGGCGCCGAAGCGGCGCCAGACCGGCGAGGCGCCGCTTGTCGTGGTGCTCGATCCGGGGCATGGCGGCATCGACCCCGGCGCCGAGGCGGGCGAGATGGTCGAGGCCGAGGTGATGCTCGGCTTCGCGCGCGAACTGGCCGAGGTGCTGCGCGGCGGCGGCATGACGGCGGTGCTGACACGCGAGGACGACGTCTTCGTGCCGCTCGAGACCCGGATCAGCATCGCCCGCGCGGCCGGGGCGGACGTCTTCCTGTCGCTTCATGCCGACGCGCTGGCCGAGGGCCAGGCGACGGGCGCCACGGTCTATCTCCTGGCCGAGGAATCGGGCGACAGGGCCTCGGAGCGGCTGGCTGAGCGCCATGACCGCGCCGACCTTCTGGCGGGCGTCGATCTCGCCGGGCAGGACGATCTCGTGGCGCTCGTTATGATGGAGATGGCGCGGGCCGAGACGCAGCCGCGCGCCGAGCGGCTCGCCGCCGCGGTGGTGGCGGCGGTCGAGGCGATGAATGGCAAGATGCACCGCCATCCGATCCAGAAGGCGTCATTCTCGGTGCTGAAATCCCCCGATATCCCTTCGATCCTGCTCGAGACCGGCTTCCTGTCGTCGCGGGCCGACCGCAAGCGGCTTGCCGATCCGGTCTGGCGCGCGAGCATGCAGGAGGCGATTCTGCTGGCGCTCCGGGCCTGGGCGATCGCCGACGCCGCCGAGGCGCGGCTGATCCGGCAGTAGCGGCCGGGACGCGCGCTACCCTGCGAAAGACTTTGCCGCGCCGGCGGTGGGCCGCCACGGCGGGGAAGTTGTTTTGACCGGGGCGAGCCTGCGCTGTATAGACGTTCTGTTCTGCGTGGAGAGCTTCGTGATCCGTTTCATCCTGTCCTTCTTCGGTAGCATTTTCAGCTGGCTCGTCACCGGCGCGGTCTTCGCGGCGCTGACCGTGGGCGCGATCTTCTGGATGTATGGCCGCGACCTGCCGGATCACGAATATCTCGCGCAATACACGCCCAAGACGATCAGCCGGATCTATTCCGGCGAGGGGCGGCTGATGGACGAATTCGCCACCGAGCGCCGCATCTACGCGCCGGTCGAGGAGATTCCGGACGTCGTGAAATGGGCCTTCATTTCGGCCGAGGACAAGAATTTCTATTCCCATATGGGCTTTGACGCGCGTGGCATGGCCGGCGCGCTCTGGGATGCAATCCGCACCCGCGGCAAGACGCTGCGCGGCGCCTCGACGATCCCGCAGCAGGTGGCGAAGAACTTCCTTCTCGGCGGCGATCGCACCGCCGAACGCAAGATCAAGGAACTGATCCTTTCCACGCGGCTCGTCGACACGCTGCCCAAGGACAAGATCCTCGAGCTTTACCTCAACGAGATCGACCTCGGCTTCCTCTCCTTCGGCGTGGCCTCGGCCGCGCAGACCTACTTCAACAAGACACTAACCGAGCTTGGCCCGGAAGAGGCCGCCTATCTCGCCGCGCTGCCGAAGGCGCCCTACAGCTACCATCCGGTGCACAACCGCGACGCCGCGATCGAGCGGCGGAACTACGTGCTGCGCGAGATGCATCAGAACGGCTATATCGACCGCGCGACGATGGAGGCCGCGCAGGCCGCGCCCCTGAAGACCGTGCAGAGCGGCGACTATCCCTCGTTCAAGGGGTCGCTGCCGCCGCGCGACTACTTCACCGACGAGATCCGCCGCCAGCTTTCCAAGAGTTTCGGCGAGGCGGAGTTCTTCGGCGGCGGCCTCACGATCCGCGCCACCGTCGATCCCGAGATGCAGCACCAGGCCGCGACCGCGCTGCAGGAGGCGCTGGAAAGCTATGACCGCAATCTCGGCATCTGGCGCGGCACCCGCAAGGTGATCGAGGCCGACGAGCTCGCGTCGGAAGAGACCTGGCGCGCGGCCCTGTCCGAGGTCGAGGTGCCGCGCGACGTGCCGGGCTGGCTGCCCGCCGTGGTGCTGAAGGTTGGCGACACCGCCGCCCGGATCGGCATCGAGGGCGTGTCGGACGACGAGGACGGCCACTGGATCCCGGCCGAGGACGTGACCTGGGCCAAGAAGCGCCAGGCCGACGGGCGGCTCGGGCCGAAGGCGAAGGTCGCGGGCGACCTGGTGTCGGTCGGCGATGTGGTGCTCGTGGCGGCGCTCGGCAACGAGGACGGCACGTTCAAGCGCTGGTCGCTCCGGCAGGTGCCGGAAGTGCAGGGCGGCTTCATGGCGATGGACGTCAATACCGGCCGCGTCATCGCCATGCAGGGCGGCTTCTCCTACCAGTCCTCGGTCTTCAACCGCGCCACCCAGGCGATGCGCCAGCCGGGCTCCTCGTTCAAGCCCTTCATCTATGCCGCCGCACTTGATTCCGGCTTCTCGCCCGCGACGATCGTCGTCGACGCGCCGATCGAGGTGAACACGCCGCAGGGCCTGTGGCGGCCGAAGAACGCCTCGAACAAGTTCTACGGGCCGACGCCGATGCGCACCGGGATCGAGCAGTCGCGGAACCTGATGACGGTGCGGATCGCGCAGGAGATCGGCATGCGCACGGTCGCGACCTATGCCGAGCGCTTCGGCGTCTATGACCGGCTCGAGCCCTATCTCGCCAACTCGCTCGGCGCGCAGGAGACGACGCTGTTCAAGATGGTCGCCGCCTATGCGATGTTCGCCAATGGCGGCGAGCGGGTGGAGCCGACGCTCGTCGACCGGGTGCAGGACCGCTGGGGCCGCACCGTCTATCGCCATGACCAGCGCGACTGCGTCGATTGCCGGCTCGCGAGCCTCGATCCGGGGCGGGCGCCGCGCATCACCTCGAACCGTGAGCGGGTGATGGATGCGGTCACCGCCTATCAGCTCACCTCGATGCTCCAGGGCGTGGTGCAGCGCGGCTCGGGCTCGGGCGTGCGGCTTCCGGTGCCCACGGGCGGCAAGACCGGCACGACGAACGACGCCAAGGACGTCTGGTTCATCGGCTTCACCTCGAACATCGTCGCGGGCTGCTACATGGGCTACGACCAGCCCCGCACGCTCGGCCGCGGCGCCTATGGCGGCACGCTCTGCGTCCCGGTCTTCAACGCTTTCATGCAGGAGGCAGTGCAGAAATACGGCGGCCGCGAGTTCAAGGCGCCCCCCGGCGGCCATTTCATCCACATCAACCGCTTCACCGGCGAGCGCCTGCCGGACGATGTCACCGGCGATTTCGTCCAGGCCGAGTTCTTCCGCGACGGCGCGGCGCCGATCTTCGGCATCGGTGCGATGGTCGATGGCGGATTCGCGATGGGCCAGAACCTGCCGCTCTACGCCTATGGCGAGTTCGGCGGCGACGAGGGCGGCACGGCGGTCACGACTTCGACCGGGGAGACCAAGATCATCCCCAAGAAGGCCGATTTCGGCACGCTGAGCTCGGGCGGGCTATACTGACGCGCGGGACGGGGAGCGCGGCCGCCCCCGCCCTTGCCGGGGGCGGGCGGCTCGGCTATCACGCCGCACGAACGAATGGGAAGGACCACGGCCATGCGCGCCGAGATGGAGAACATTGCCGAGGCGATCGGGAAGTCGTTGAAGCTTCTCGGGCAGCGGCTGGACTGGGAAACCGCGCCGCATCGTCTCGAAGAGATGAACGCGATGATCGAGGACGGTGATCTCTGGTCCGATCCCGCCCGCGCGCAGAAGCTGATGCGCGACCGGCAGATGCTGATGGACGCGGTCGAGACCTATACCCGGATCGAGCGCGAGCTGAAGGACAATGTCGAGCTGATCGAGCTTGGCGAGATGGAGGACGACAAGGAGATCGTCGCCGATGCCGAGGCGTCGCTGAAGGCCTTGAAGGAGTTCGCCGCCGCGAAGGAGCTCGAGGCGCTTCTCGATGGCGAGGCGGACGGCAACGACACGTTCATCGAGATCAATGCGGGCGCGGGCGGAACGGAGGCCTGCGACTGGGCGCAGATGCTGCAGCGGATGTATATCCGCTGGGCCGAGAAGCGCGGCTACAAGGTCGAGCTTCAGTCGGAGGAACCGGGCGCCGAAGCCGGGATCAAGTCCTGCGCCTACAAGATCTCGGGCCCCAACGCCTATGGCTGGCTGAAATCCGAAAGCGGCGTGCATCGGCTCGTGCGGATATCGCCCTTTGGCAAGGGCACGCGGGAGACCTCGTTCGCCTCGGTCTGGGTCTATCCGGTGGTCGACGACAATATCGAGATCGAGGTCGCGCCGAACGACATCCGCATCGACACCTACCGCTCCTCGGGTGCGGGCGGCCAGCACGTCAATACCACCGACTCGGCGGTGCGGATCACCCACCTTCCGACCGGCATCGTCGTGACCTCGTCGGAGAAGTCGCAGCACCAGAACCGCGACATCGCCATGAAGGCCCTGAAGTCGCGGCTCTACCAGATGGAGCTGGACAGGCGGAACGCCGAGATCAACGCCCAGCACGACGCCAAAGGCGATGCGGGCTGGGGCAACCAGATCCGCTCCTACGTGCTGCAGCCCTACCAGATGGTGAAGGATCTCCGGACCGGGCACGAGACATCGGACACGCAGGGCGTGCTC
>JBFKMA010000160.1:0-5808 GCA_041630175.1 Albidovulum sp. | reverse complement strand
GCTTGCCGGCGAATAGCGGCTGATCATGGTGTAATCCTTGCGCGGCCCCGACACGACCCAGACCGCGGTCCAGTCCGGCCAGCGGCTGAAATCGTATCGCACGCGGTATTCGTCGGGGGCGCAGAGATGCCTTGCATCGGGCTGGGCCGGATCGAAGTCGTGAAACGCCCGGCCATCGCCATAGGCCACAAAGATGCGACCCGCTTCGGCGCGCCACTGGTAATCCCGCTCCGACGTCATGGACGGCGCCTCGCCAAGTTGCAGCTGGCCCTCTTCGTGATAGGCGAGCGCCTCGCCGTCCGGGCGGAACCAGGCGCGGCCCTCGAAATGGCCCTCCGTTTGGCCGAGGCGATCGTCTATCACTCGCTCCAGCCGCCATTCTCCTTCGAAGTCAGGTAGTTGCGGAACAAAGCTCATTCTTCGTAACTCCCGATTGACATATCGCCGCTCGCACCGGAAAAGCGCAGCCGACCGGTTTCGGCCTCGCGTTCGAGCACGTAGCAGCTCCAGCTCTCCGCCGGCGGCCAGTTCGAGCAATAGCGGTCTTCCTCGACGCGCCAGCGCCCCTCGCTCACGCCCGCCCCGACGCGATAGGTGGTGCCGCCGCCCTCGCGGAAGCTCTGGCGTGCGCCGTTCTCGTAGGCGAGGCTGCGGTCCGTCAGTGCCGCGGCGATCTCCGGCCCGGTCAGCGCCCGCCAAGCCTCGGACCACGCCGGCATCGCCGTGCCGCAAAGCGCCGCCGTCACGAGCAATCGCCGCATATTCGCCTCCGCCCGCTTGCCACCCGAACAACGCCAGTCTAGGACACGCGCGCGCCCGTCACAACGGAAAGGCCTCGCCCGATGATCCCCCGCTATTCCCGCCCCGAAATGGTCGCCATCTGGTCGCCCGAGACCAAGTTCCGCATCTGGTACGAGATCGAGGCCCATGCCTGCGACGCCCAGGCCGCGCTCGGCGTGATCCCCAAGGCCAATGCCGAGGCTGTCTGGAAGGCGCGCGACGTCGAGTTCGACGTTGCCCGCATCGACGAGATCGAGGCCGTGACCAAGCACGACGTCATCGCCTTCCTCACCCATCTGGCCGAGCATATCGGCTCGGAGGACGCGCGTTTCGTCCACCAGGGCATGACCTCCTCGGACGTGCTCGACACCACGCTCAACGTCCAGCTCGTCCGCGCCGCCGACATCCTTCTGGCCGACATGGACAAGGTCCTCGCCGCGCTGAAGAAGCGCGCCCATGAGCACAAGGACACCGTCCGCATCGGCCGCAGCCACGGCATCCACGCCGAACCGACGACGATGGGCCTGACCTTCGCGCGCTTCTACGCCGAAATGGACCGCGGCAAGACCCGGCTGCAGAATGCCCGTGACGAAATCGCCACCGGCGCGATCTCGGGCGCGGTCGGCACCTTCGCCAATATCGACCCCAAGGTCGAGGAGCATGTCTGCGAGAAGCTCGGCCTCCGGCCGGAGCCGATCAGCACCCAGGTGATCCCCCGCGACCGCCACGCGATGTTCTTCGCCACGCTCGGCGTCATCGCCTCGTCGATCGAGAACATCGCGATCGAGATCCGCCACATGCAGCGCACCGAGGTGCTGGAAGCCGAGGAATTCTTCTCGCCCGGCCAGAAGGGCTCCTCCGCGATGCCGCACAAGCGCAACCCGGTGCTGACCGAGAATCTTACCGGCCTCGCCCGCCTCGTCCGCATGGCGGTGATCCCGGCGATGGAGAACGTGGCGCTCTGGCACGAGCGCGACATCTCGCATTCCTCGGTCGAACGCGGCATCGCGCCGGACGCGACGATCACGCTCGACTTCGCGCTCAACCGGCTTGCCGGCGTCGTCGAGAAGCTCGTCGTCTACCCCGAGAACATGCTCAGGAACATGAACAAGTTCAAAGGGCTGGTGATGTCGCAGCGGGTGCTGCTGGCGCTGACCCAGGCCGGGGTGAGCCGCGAGGACGCCTATCGCCTCGTGCAACGGAATGCGATGAAGGTCTGGGAACAGGGCAAGGACTTCAAGGAGGAGCTTCTGGCCGACGCCGAGGTGACTGCCGCCCTGTCGCCGGCCGAGATCGAGGAGAAGTTCGACCTCGGTTACCACACCAAGCATGTCGACACGATCTTTGCCCGCGTGTTCGGCGGCTGATCCGGCACTCACGTTCGCGTGAATATCGCCGCGGCGGCCGTGGTTTGATTTGCCTCGGCCGCGCCCGCGCTGGCACAATCCGGTCGCACAGGATGGAGGATGCCATGCCGATGCGAATGCTTGTCGCCGCCCTCGCCCTCGCCGCCGGACTTGCCCCGGGAGCCGTGCTTGCCGAGGGCTGCAACCACGGCGACCGGCAGGCGCAGATCAGTTGCGCCGAAGGCCAGACCTGGGATCACGCCACGCAAAGCTGCATCACCGTCGGCAGCTGAGGCGCAAGGGCCGGCCGTAACCCCGCCTTAAACATTGTCTGAGAGCTTCGCCTCCGGGGCATTGGCCAAGGAGGAGGAGCATGACGGCACTGACACCCCTGTCGCGCCATCCCGGCGCCCTGTCCGCCGCCGCTCCCGCCATGACCGGCCGCCAGAAGGCCGCGATCATCGTGCGGCTCCTGCTCGCGGACGGCGGAGACGTGCCGCTTCGCGGCCTGCCCGACGATCTTCAGGCCGCTCTTACCGAGCAGATCGGCGCAATGCGCAGCGTCGATCGCGACACGCTGCGCGCGGTGGTGGAGGAATTTATCGCCCGCCTCGACGGGGTCGGGCTGTCCTTTCCCGGCGGGATCGACGGCGCGCTGCAGATGCTCGACGGCCACATCTCGGCCTCCGCGGCGAACCGGCTGCGCCGGCTCGCCAGCGCAGCCGCGAACGCCGACCCCTGGGACCGGATCGCCGCGCTCGGCCCGGACAGGCTCTTGCCGGTCCTCTCCGAGGAAAGCGTCGAGGTCGGGGCGGTGATGCTGTCGAAGCTCGCCGTTTCCCGCGCGGCGGAGCTTTTGGGGAAGCTGCCCGGAGAGCGCGCCCGCCGCATCGCCTATGCGGTCAGCCAGACCGGCGACATCGCCCCCGAAACGGTGCGCCGGATCGGCCTGTCGCTCGTCGCCCAGCTCGAGGCCCAGCCGCTTCGCGCCTTCGCCACCGGCCCGGTCGAACGGGTCGGCGCGATCCTCAACTATTCACCGGCGACGACGCGGGACGCGGTGCTGAAGGGGCTGACCGAGGCCGACACCGACTTCGCGGCCCAGGTGCGCAAGGCGATCTTCACCTTCGCCGACATCCCCGAACGGATCGAGGGGCGCGACATCTCCAAGGTGACCCGCGGCGTCGATCAGGCAGTCCTCGTCACCGCGCTTGCCGGCGCCAAGGGTGCCGGGGACGCGGCGGCGGCCGAGTTCATCCTTGCCAACATGTCCCAACGCATGGCCGCCGCCTTGCGCGAGGAGATTGCCGAACGCGGCACGATCCGCGACAGGGACGCCGAAGCGGCGATGACCGAGATCGTCGTCGCGATCCGCGATCTGGAAAGCAGCGGAGACCTGGCGCTGAAGTCGCCGGATCAGGTCGACGACTGAGTCCTCGGCCGGGATTGCCGCCGCGACCGGGCCGGAACCGCACCATGGCCCGGCCGGTCGACCCTGGCCCTCCCACCCGGAGGGCGCCGGCCGCTTGTGATCGGCCGCGCCCGCCTCTATTTCTGGCGACGGAATGAGGCGGCACGCCGCAGCACGAAGGGACGCGATGACGGAAACAGCCGAACCCAGACCGAGCCCCGGCCACCGGCTGACGGACACGGCGTTCCGCCTGCTCCTCGCGCTCGCCCACGCGCTGCCCTATGAGCGCCGCGTGCCGGCCGCGGGGTGGGTCTTCTCGCGCCTAATTGCACCGCTCGCGGGCTGGCGGGCGCGGGTGCGCGACAACCTCGCGCAGGTCCGCCCCGACCTGCCGAAGGCCGAGGTCGCGCGGCTGGTCCGCGCGGTGCCCGACAATGTCGGCCGCAACGTGGCCGAGCTCTATGCGGGCGAGGAATTCGTCGAACGCATGCGCGACCTGCCGCTCACCGGACCGGGCGTGGAGGCGCTGGATGCGGCGCATCGCGCCGGCCGCCCGGTGATCCTCGCCAGCGGCCATTTCGGCAATTACAACGTCGGGCGCGCCGCGCTCATCGGCCACGGCTACCGGGTCGGCGGGCTCTACCGCCCGATGAAGAACCCGCTCTTCAACGCCCATTACCTCGACGCGATGTCGCTCATCGGCACGCCGCTCTTTCCGCGCGGCAAGGCGGGCATGGGGGCGATGGTCCGGTTCCTGAAGTCGGGCGGCATGCTCGCGCTGCTGATGGACCAGCACATGCGCCACGGCGCGGCGCTGACCTTCCTGGGCCAGACCGCCCATACCGCCACATCCGCCGCCGACCTGGCGCTGAAATACGGCGCCGACCTCATCCCGGTCTACGCGATTCGCCAGCCCGACGGGCTGAGCTTCGAGGTCGTGGTCGAGGCGCCGATCCCGCATACCGATCCCCTGACCATGACCCAGGCGATCAACGACAGCCTCGCGCGGCGGGTCGAGGACAATGCCGACCAGTGGTTCTGGATCCATCGCCGCTGGAAATAAGCGCCCGAAAGCCCGCCGTCAGCGCAGCCGCGCGGCCGCGAGAATCGGCCCCGGGCCGTCCTCCTGGATGATGACCACCACCGGCTCCTGCCCGGCGGCCGCGAGCTCCAGCGCCAGATCGCTCCGACCGTCCCATTCGGCGACCCGGTGCCATTCGGTGACGATGTTGCTGTAACTGAGCGTGCGGCCGGCATTCTCGCCCCGGCCGATCTCGACCGTCCGGTGCGGGATGTAGCGCACGAGCTGCACGACCGCGCCGCGACGCAGCGGCGCCGTCGTATGGAGCTTGACCCGCAGCCTGTCGCCCTGCCGGTCGAGGCCGAGCGAGACGGTGCTCATGCGGGCGGTGAAGCGCCGGATCAGCCGGTCGAGCTCGGCCGGGCGCGCGCCGGTCAGGTGATCCATGCCGGCGACGATCATCTGCGGCGTATAGACCGTGCGGGCGCCGGCAACGCTTGCATAGGCGCGCTGGCGGTCGGAAAAGGCGGGGCTCGCGAAAATGTCCTTCCAGCCGATATAGTCCCAGTAGTCGACATGCAGCGCCAGTGCGATCACGTCGTCGCGCCCGGCAAGCCCGCTGAGGATCTTGTCGGCCGGCGGGCAGGACGAACAGCCCTGCGAGGTGTAAAGCTCGACCACGACCGGGTTGTCGGTGGCCGACTGCGCCGCCGCGAAGGCAGCGAAGGCCAACCACAGGCACGCCGCGGCCCTGATGATCCTGCGCATGTTTCTGTTCCGTATCCCCTTGACCCCTCCTTGGTAGAGAAACCCGGCTGAAATGGCCAATCAAGGTTTTGCGAGACGCACCATGGCCCTTGCGGAGTATTGTGCACAATGGTATACAACGCCCCGCATTCCTCTTGATCGGCCAATGACGTTTCGGCACAACGCGACCGAGAGAGACCCGAGCGATACCCTCAACGAGAAGGGAGACCCCCGATGCCCATCGTCACCGGCAAGGACACCGCCAAGACACGCAAGACGCTTTCCGCGGGCGGCAAGACCATCGCCTATTACTCGATCCCGGCCGCAGAGAAGGCCGGGCTCGGCGAGTTCTCGAAACTGCCCGCCGCGCTGAAGGTGGTGCTGGAGAACATGCTCCGCTTCGAGGATGGCGGCCGCACCGTCTCGGTCGATGACATCAAGGCGTTTTCCGAGTGGGGCAAGCAGGGCGGCCAGAACCCGCGCGAGATCGCCTACCGCCCGGC
>JBFKMA010000159.1:0-5813 GCA_041630175.1 Albidovulum sp. | reverse complement strand
GGGGCACTACCAGCGCATGGACCTCGTGCCGGAGGAGCTTCTCGACCAGCGTGCGGCGATGGTGGCGATGCCGGCGCTGATCAAGGCCTATCTGAGGGTCGGAGGCTTCGTGGGCGACGGCGCCTTCATCGACCGGGATTTCAACACTACCGATGTCTGCCTCCTGATGGACACCGCCGCGATGAGCGCGCGGCACAAGGGCTTCTACACGCGCAAGCACGAGGCGCGGGCGTGACCACCTGGCGCGACGAGGTTCCCTCCGATGCGCCGCCGATCGGCCCGGCGGGATACGCGCTGCTCATCCTGCGTGGGCTTGCGCTGGCGATCACCACCTATGGCGGGCTCCTGCTGTTGCTGCTGTGCCGGCTCGTCGAGCGGCCGCTCTGCGGCCTCGACCGGCCGGTGACGCCGCATATCACCCGCTTCGTCTGCCGCAGCGCCTTCGTAATCCTCGGCATCCGCTACCGGGTCCGCGGCCGGGCGATGCACCATTGCGGCGCGGTGGTGGCCAACCACTCCTCCTGGCTCGACATCTTCGCGCTGAACGCCAGCCAGACGGTGTATTTCGTCTCCAAGGCCGAAGTCGCGCGCTGGCCGCTGATCGGCTGGCTGGCGCGGGCGACCGGCACCGCCTTCATCGCCCGCGATCCGAGGGACGCCAAGGCGCAGCAGGCGCTGTTCGAGAGGCGCATCCGCGCCGGGCACAAGCTTCTGTTCTTTCCCGAGGGCACCTCGACCGACGGTCTGCGCGTCCTGCCGTTCAAGTCGACGCTCTTCGCCGCGTTCTTCACGCATGGGCTCGAGCACGTGATGGAGATCCAGCCGGTCACGGTGATCTACCGCGCGCCGCAGGGACTCGGGCCGCGGTTCTACGGCTGGTGGGGCGACATGGATTTCGGTCCGCATTTCGCCAAGGTGCTGGCGGCGACCGGCAGGGGATCGGTCGAGGTCGTCTTCCACGACCCTGTCGACGTCGATGACTTCCCCTCCCGCAAGGAGCTTGCCCAGCATTGCGAGAGCGTCATCCGGCGGGCGGCGCAGGACGGGCTCGGGCCGCGCTTCGCCGGGTGAGGCGTCAGCCGAGCGGCCGCAGCAGTGCCGCGAGCGCCGCCGCCGGGTCGTCGGAGGACCAGATCTCGGCGCCGAAGCCGAGGAAATCCGTGACCGGCGCCAGATCCGCGACAAGCTCGGGCGTGAGCCCGCCTTCGGCGATCACCGGCACCTCGATCATCTCCGACCACCAGGCGAAAAGATCGCGTTCGGCCCGCGTTCCGGTGCCGAGCGCGGTCGCGCCCGCGGGGCCGAAGGCGACGTAATCCGCCCCCGCCTCGCCGGCATTCATGCCCTCGTGCCGCGACGCGCCGCAGAACGCGCCGACGATCGCGTCGGCCCCGAGCGCCTTGCGCGCCTCGCGGACATTGCGCGCCCCGTCCGCCAGATGCACGCCGTCGAGGCCGTGGCGCTCGGCGAGCTTCAGGTGGCTCTCGATGACGATGGCGACGTCGCGTTCATGCGCGACCATGCGCAGCGCATCGGCCGCCCGGCCGATCCGGTCCTCGTCGCTGCCGGCCATCGCGAGGCGGAGGCAGGCGATCTCGGTCGAGTCGAGCACCGCCGCGAGCCGGTCGGGGAAGGTTTCGAGTTCGAATTCAGGCGGCGTGATGAGGTAGATCTGCGGGCGGTCGTCGCTGGCCATGTCCGGCTCCGGTATGTCTGGTCCGAGCGGCCTTAGCGCAGAAATCCCGGCTTGGCTACCGGGGGCCAATGCGGCGGCGGCGATTTCGCGGGGCCGCGCGCGTCGCGGGCGCCTTGCGATAACGGCGCGGCCAGCGTATCAGGCCCAGCAAAACCACGGACACGCGCATGTCGGACCTGCAGCCCGCCTTCATCCTCGTCCGCCCGCAGATGGGCGAGAATATCGGCGCCGCCGCCCGCGCGATGCTGAATTTCGGGCTGAGCCACATGCGGCTCATCGATCCGCGCGACGGCTGGCCCAATCCGCGCGCCGTCGCCATGGCCTCGGGCGCGGCGGGGCGGGTGCTCGACCATGCCGGCGTGTTCGAAACGCTGCCCGAGGCGATCCACGACTGCGCCTATGTCTTCGCGACGACGGCGCGGAGTCGCGACCTGACCAAGCCCGTGATGACGCCCGAACGCGCGATGGAACATGCCCGCGCGCTCTGTGCGAAGGGTCAGAAGGTCGCCGTGCTGTTCGGCCCCGAACGCGCCGGGCTCGAGAACGAGGATATCAGCCGCGCGAACGCGATCATCTCGGTGCCGGTCAATCCCGACTTCGCCTCGCTCAACCTCGGCCAAGCGGTGCTTCTGTGTGCCTATGAGTGGCGCCGGCAGGGCGACGCGACCCCGCCCGAGGTTCTGGAACTGGCCGGGACCGATCTTGCCCCGGCAATCGAGATCGAGAAGCTCGGCGATCACTACGAGCAGAAGCTCGACGAGGCGGGCTTCTTCTTCCCGCCGCAGAAGGCCGAGGGCATGAAGCTCAACCTGCGCAACCTCTGGAGCCGGATGCCGCTCACCCGCGCCGACGTGCAGACGCTGCATGGCATGCTCCGGCAGGTCGTCCGGCAGCGGAAGGGCTGAAGTCGGAGATCCCGGGGGCCGCCTCGGGGCCACCCTCAGTTTCGCTTTCTCGCGATCGGCGGATTTCTCGCGCTGAAACACACCCGAGGTTCGCCCTTACCCACGGCATCCGAGTCGGGGCTTCAGGCGTGACGACGCTGCCGAACCCTCGCGCTCAGCCTCTCGTCCTCCTCGATTCGCAGGTGTTGGCGCATAGGATCAGGCCGTCACCGGCGCGTTTGCGGCGAGCCGTTCGATCTCTTCGCGTGTTCGCTCCGCAGCGTCAGTCGGACATCTCCGACGGAACCGTCAGCTGGCTTCGTTGATCTTGGCGACCGCTTCGTCCGTGGTCCAAAGGCCGTTCGCGACGTAGCGGAAGTTGATCAGCGCGGCGAGATAACCGTCGCCTTCCGGCAGCATGGCCGCGGCAGTCGCGTCCCGCACGACGGCAACCTCGTATCCCTGCTCGAGCAGCTCGTAGAGATGCGCCTGCAGGCAGAGATTGGCGGACATGCCGGCAAGGATGACCTTCGAGACGCCATGCTTGCGCAGTTGCAGGCTGAGGTCGTTGTTCTCGGGGCCGTAAACCTTGTGCGGGCTGGCCACGATGGTCTTGCCGTCGAGGATGTGCTCCTTGTATTGCGGCATGAAGTCGGCGCCGGAGCCGTCGAAGCCGTCAAGCGTGAGCGGGCCCTTCCGGTCGAACATCCCGATACTGTGCATGAGCTTCTCGAGCGGGCCGCCGAAGGTCCAGCCGTGGTCCGACGGATAGTAGTAATGCGGCGAGATCGCGACGGTCATGCCGCGCGCCTTGGCCGCTTCGAGGAGCCGGCCGATGTTCTCGACCGTGTTGTGCTCTTGCACGGAGGCGCCGACGACGCCCCAGGTCACGCCGTTCTCGCTCAGGAAATCGACCTGCGGGTCGGTCACCACGAGCGCGGTATCGGCAAGACCCACGGCCACGTCGGTCGATGGCAGCGCCGGTTCCGCGGGGTCGGCATAGGCGCTTTCCTCGGCCGCGGCCATCCCGGCCGATCCGGCGACGAAGGCGCCGCCGGCAGCGATCGCAGCGGCGCTGGTCAGGAGTTCGCGACGTCCAAGGGCATTGCGATCGTCGTGGTCAGGACAACTGCACATGACAATTTCTCCTTGAATGGGTTTCATCGGCTGTCATAATGACGCAAACGCCGTGCCTTTTCGTCCGGAAGCGGTCTTGCGCCGGCGCCATTCGCGGCAAGCAATGTCCATTGATCGGGTCCTGGATCAGCTCGATATCAAGATGAGCCCGTTCGCGCTCTGCGAGTTGCGCGGAGATTGTCTTGTGGACGTTGGCGTGCGGCCGTTCGCGGTGCTTCATTACGTCCTGGCCGGTAGCGCGACGGTGAATATCGGCGGAAATCTCACTGCCGATGTCTCCACCGGGACCGTGCTTCTGGCGCCGGCTTTCCTCACCCATGCCTTTCACGTCACCGGCGCCGGAAATTCCCGCCGGGTGCCGCGACCGCACCTGAAGGGCGTGCGGCGCATCGTTCTCGGAACCGGGACGGAGGCGGAACCGCTCTGGGCCATCTGCGGGCGCCTCGAGATAGCCTATCGCGGCATTGGCGGCGCGCTCAGCCTGCTGCGCAAGCCGCTCGTCGAGCATCTGCCCCCGAACGACCGGGTCCGGCTGGCGCTCGACGAGTTCGTCTATGAGTTGAGCCATGCAACGGTCGGCACCCATGCCATCGCCGAGAGCCTGCTGGCGCAATGCGTGATCCGGCTGTTCCGGCGGCATTATCTCGCCGGGGATCCGGCGCTACGCTGGATCGACGGCGCTGCCGACGAAAAGCTCTGGCCGGCCGTCGAGGCGATGCTCGAATTCCCCGGATCCGAGCACGATCTGGAGAGTCTGGCCGCGCGCTGCGCCCTCAGCCGGTCGGTCTTCGCGGAGCGCTTCGGGAAGGCCTACCAATCCGGCCCCATCGAATTCCTGCGGGCGATCCGGATGCACCGCGCGGCGGACCTTCTGACCCGGACCGACCTGCCGGTGAAACGCATCGCTGAAATGACCGGGTATTGCAGCCGGTCCTATTTCTCGCGCGCGTTCAAATCCGAGTTCGGGTTGCCGCCATCGGACTTCAAGAAGGTAGCAGAGGAGTGACAAGTAGCAGCGCAGCGGGTTCACGCGAAGCGCATTCCGATTTGCGGTCACCGACCCGCGAAGCCGCCGCGTCAGCGCCGGTCCGGCGCGCGCCGGCTCTTGAAGCCGCCGGGGGCGGGGCCTAGTGTCCGGCCCGCGAGACTGGAGGGGCCGATGGCGCAGAAACGCAGCATCTTCGAGGACGTCGGGCAGGGCAAGAAATCCGCCGAGGCGCCAAAGGGCGGCATGATCGACAAGGGCCGTGGCGGCGCGCGGGGGGCGATCCGGGTCTGGCTCGGCATTCTCTTCGCGCTCGTCGTGGCGATGATCGCGGTGGGCGGGCTCACGCGGCTCACCGATAGCGGGCTCTCGATCACCGAATGGCGGCCGGTGACCGGCGCGCTGCCGCCGATGAGCGCGGCCGACTGGCAGGCGGAATTCGCCAAGTACCAGGCGAGCCCGGAATTCCAGCTCCAGAACCACCAGATGGAGCTTGAGGAGTTCAAGACGATCTTCTGGTGGGAATGGGGCCACCGGCAGCTCGGCCGCTTCATCGGCCTGGTCTGGGCGGTGGGCTTCCTCGCCTTCCTCGCGATGCGGCGCATTCCGACCGGATGGACCGGGCGGCTGATCGGGCTCGGCGCGCTGGGCGGGCTGCAGGGCGCGATCGGCTGGTGGATGGTGGCCTCGGGGCTCACCGGCCGCATGGTCGATGTCGCCTCCTACCGGCTCGCGGTACATCTCGGCCTCGCCTTCGTCATTCTCGGCTTCATCGCCTGGTACATGCTGTCGCTGTCGCGCCCCGAGCCGCAGCTTCTCCAGGCCCGCCGCTCGCGCGAGGCGAGGCTCTTTTCGCTTTCCACGGGGATGATGCATTTCGCCTTCCTGCAGATTCTCCTCGGCGCGCTCGTGGCCGGGATCGACGCGGGCCGCGCCTTCCCGACCTGGCCCCTGATGGGCGAGAGCTTCTTCCCCGCCGACGCGTTCTACCTGCCCGAGGGCGGGCCGGCGGTGCTCGCCTTCTTCGAGAACCCCGGCCTCGTGCAGTTCGTGCACCGGATGGCGGGCTACCTGCTCTTCGCCTTTGCAATCGTCGCCTGGCTGAAGGGCC
>JBFKMA010000158.1:0-5834 GCA_041630175.1 Albidovulum sp. | reverse complement strand
GCTGGCGCGGCGCAACGCCGCGGCGAACGGCCAGGAGATCGAGCTTTGCGAGGGCGATCTCGGCGCCCCGCCCGCAGGCTTGCGGGCGCGGAGCTTCGATCACGTGATCGCCAATCCGCCCTATTACCCTGCCTCGGGCGGCACGCCCGCCGCCGATCCCGGCCGCGAGCGGGCTTTGCGCGAGGCGACGCCGCTTGCGGTCTGGATGGATGCCGGGCTGCGCCGCCTGCGCCCCGGCGGCTGGCTGACCGTCATCCAGGCGGCCGAGCGGCTGCCCGATCTCCTGGCCGCGCTCGGCGGCCGGGCGGGCGGCATCTCGGTCCTGCCGGTGGCGCCACGGGCCGGCCGGCCGGCCGGCCGCGTGATCCTCCGTGCCCGCAAGGGCGCGCGCGGCGCTTTCCGCCTGGCCGCACCCCTCGTGCTGCATGAAGGCGCGCAGCATCTGCGCGACGGCGACGATCTGACCCGGGCCGCGCGGGTGATCCTGCGCGACGGCGCCGCCATCGGGTTCTGAGCGCCCCGCCGCCCGGCAAGGATCTGCCGGCGGCACCGCCATTCCCGCGGGTGCGGCATCGTTCCCGCGTGACAAGCCCGATCTTATGTGGTGGGATTGTGGCACGGTCCACAGGAGAGGAGACACAGATGTCGCTAGGTTCGCACCTGCAGGAACTTCAAAGAAAACATCAAAACCTGTCGGAAGCCGTGGAAGAGGCGCAGCGCCAGCCCGGATCTGACGATCTCGCCATCGCCGAAATGAAAAAGCAGAAACTGCGAATCAAGGAAGAAATCGCACGTCTCAGCGCGAGCTGATCAACATTTCTTGGCGCCGGCCCTCGCGGAAAGGGCCGGCGCCGCAATCGCACGGACTCCGCCCTGAACTGGGCAAGCGCGGCAGGCGAGCAAACGAAAAGGCCGGTCCCGAGGACCGGCCTTTCGCATTCGCGCAGCAGTCGCTCAGACGAAAAACTGCCCGCCATTGGCCGAGATCGTCGAGCCGGTGATGAACCCGGCCTCGTCGGAGGCGAGGAACGCGACGCAGCGGGCGATCTCTTCGGGCTCGCCGAGGCGGCCCACCGGGATCTGCGGGATGATGCGTTCGTTCAGCACCTTCTCGTCGATCGCGCGCACCATCTCGGTGCCGATATAGCCCGGGCAGATCGCGTTCACGGTGATGCCGGCCCGCGCGCCTTCCTGCGCCAATGCCTTGGTGATCCCGAGATCGCCGGCCTTGGCGGCGGAATAGTTCGCCTGGCCCGCCTGGCCCTTCTGGCCGTTGATCGAGGAGATGTTGATCACCCGGCCGAACTTGCGGTCGCGCATGCCCGACCAGACCGGATGGGTCATGTTGAAGACGCCCGAGAGGTTGGTGTCGATCACCTCTTTCCACTGCTGCGGCGTCATCTTGTGGAACATCGCGTCCCGCGTGATGCCGGCATTGTTCACCAGAACCTCGACCGGACCGAGATCGGCCTCGACCTTCGCGATGCCGGCGGCGCAGGCGTCGTAATCGGCGACCGACCACTTGTAGGTCGGGATGCCGGTTTCCTTGGTGAAGGCGGCAGCCGCCTCGTCATTGCCGGCATAGTTGGCCGCGACCTTGTAGCCGGCATTCTTCAAAGCGATGGAAATCGCCGCGCCGATACCGCGCGACCCACCAGTGACCAATGCAACCCTCGACATGATTCCTCCTATTGGGCGATCCTGATTGAAATCTTGCTACCTAAGCAGAGCCGCGAGCGCAACATTATTGCGCTCGCGTTTTTCGCATTTGCAGAAAAATCTGCCGGTCAGGCGCGTTCGAGACACATGGCGACGCCCATGCCGCCACCGATGCAGAGCGTGGCGAGGCCCTTCCTGGCGCCGGAGCGCTGCATCTCGAACAGGAGCGTGTTGAGGATCCGCGCCCCCGAGGCGCCGATCGGATGGCCGATGGCGATGGCGCCGCCGTTGACGTTCACCCGCGCCGGATCCCAGCCCATGTCCTTGTTGACCGCACAGGCCTGGGCGGCGAAAGCCTCGTTGGCCTCCACGAGGTCGAGATCGGCGGCCTTCCAGCCGGCCTTTTCCAGCGCCTTGCGGCTAGCATGGATCGGGCCCACGCCCATGATCGCGGGGTCGAGGCCCGCGGTGGCGTAAGAGGCGATTCGCGCCAGCGGCGTCAGGCCGCGCTTCGCCGCCTCCTCGGCCGACATCAGGAGCACGGCCGCCGCGCCGTCATTGATGCCCGAGGCATTGCCGGCGGTGACGCTGCCATCCTTCGCGAAGGCCGGGCGCAGCTTGGCCATGGCGTCGAGCGTCGCGCCGTGGCGGATGTATTCGTCCTGGTCCACGACGATGTCGCCCTTGCGGGTCTTCACCGTGAAGGCGACGATCTCGTCCCTGAACTTGCCGGCCTTCTGCGCCGCCTCGGCCTTGTTCTGGCTGGCGACCGCGAATTCGTCCTGCTCGTCGCGGCTGATCTGCCATTTCTGGGCGACATTCTCGGCCGTGGTGCCCATGTGGTAACCGTTGAACGCGTCCCAGAGCCCGTCCTTGATCATCGAATCGATGAAGCTGAGGTCGCCCATCTTCTGGCCGGCGCGCAGATGCGCGACATGGGGCGAAAGCGACATGTTCTCCTGCCCGCCGGCGGCGATGATCGCGGCATCGCCGAGCTGGATATGCTGCGCCGCGAGCGCGACCGAGCGCAGGCCCGAGCCGCAGACCTGATTGATCGACCAGGCAGCACTTTCCTGTGGCAGCCCGGCCTTGATATGGGCCTGGCGCGCCGGGTTCTGGCCCTGGCCGGCCGTGAGCACCTGGCCGAGGATCGTCTCGCTGACCTCCGCCTTGTCGATGCCGGCGCGCGCGACCACGGCGTCGAGCACCGCGGCCCCGAGATCATGTGCGGGCGTGTTGGCGAAAGCGCCATTGAAACTGCCGACGGCAGTCCGGGCGGCGGAGACGATTACGACATTGGTCATGGCTGGGTCCTCATTCTTGCGCGAATTCCGCGCGCGGAGACGGCTGACCGCCCCCGCGCCGCTGTGCAGCATGACCTAAGTTGCGGGAGGGTCAAGCGCAACGCAAGAATTGTGCGGTGCGCTCGTCGGTTTCCGGCCAATCGGGACCGGATCGCGTCGCGGGGCCACCCTTCAAGCGCTTTTTTGCGCCGGCGCCGTCCTCCACGGCGGAACGACGGTCGGGGCACCGACATGATAGCCCTGCAGGCAGTCCATTCCGATCGAGGTGAGCCAGGCCGCATCGCGGGCGCTTTCCACCGATTCGGCGACCGCGACCATGTCGAACTGCCGCGCGATCGACAGCAGCGCCTGGGTGAGCACCTGATTGTCGGTGCTGTCGGCGATGCCGCGGATGAACTCGCCGTCGATCTTCAGGATGTCGAAGTAGAAATCGCGTAAGTGGCGGAACGACGTGTGGCCCGAGCCGAAATCGTCGAGCGCGAAGGCGATGCCCTCCTTCTGCAGGTCGGCCATGAAGACCGAGACGATCTCCGGCATCGCCATGGCGGAGCTCTCGGAGATCTCGAGGATCAGCCGTTCCGCCACCGTCCCCTTGCCCTGCAGCCCGGCCCTCAGCGTGCGCGTCCAGCGCGGATAGGCGATGGAGCGGGCCGACATGTTGATCGACAGCCTGAGCGACGGGTTCTGCCGCAGCGCGTTCAATCCCATCTCGAGCGCCAGGCAGTCGATGATCCGCCCGATCTCCGCCGTTTCGATCGCGTCGATGAAGTCCCGGGCCGGGATGATGCGCCCGGTCTCGTCGAGAAGCCGGATCAGCCCCTCGAAGAAGGCCGGCCGCTCGGGATTGGCGGCCCGGACCACCGGCTGGAACGCCAGGAGCACGTCGCGCCGTTCCACCGCGCGCCGGACCATCGCCATGGTTTCGCGGTCGCGCAGGCCGATCGCGGCGCTCAGCGGGCTGTCCTGTTCCGGGTCGCGTGGCGTCTGCCTGGCCCTGCCGCCGTCTCGCATGAGAAATCTCCTCGCCGTCCGGGGACAGATTGGTCACAACGCGCTAACAAGCGGTAAACGGATGCGGTGGTTCCGCGTCCCCGAACTGAACCGGAGGAATCATGGGAGAACGCTGCGGCTGGTGCGGAACCGACCCGATCTACGTCGCCTATCACGACGCCGAATGGGGCGTTCCCGAACGCGATGCGCGGGCGCTGTGGGAAAAGCTGGTCCTAGACGGGTTTCAGGCGGGCCTGAGCTGGATCACGATCCTGAAGAAGCGCGACAATTTCCGCGCGGCCTTTCAGGGTTTCCACCCCGAGATCATCGCCCGCTGGGGCGCGGCCGACGTGGCGCGGTTGCTCGCCGATCCCGGCATCGTGCGCTCCCGCGCCAAGATCGAGGCCACGATCGGCAATGCGCGGGCCTATCTCGCGATCGAGGAGGCTGCGGGATTCGAGCCGTTCCTCTGGCGCTATGTCGAGGGCCGCCCCTTGCAAAACCGCTTCCGCAGCATGGCCGAAGTCCCGGCAGCCACGCCGCTATCCGAACGCCTCTCGAAGGACCTCAAGAAGGCGGGCTTCCGGTTCTGCGGCCCGGTGATCACCTATGCCTTCATGCAGGCGGTGGGCATGGTCAACGACCACCTCGTCACCTGCCCGGCGCATGACCGGGTGGCGCGCCTCGCCTGATCCTCCACGTGGGCAAAATATCCCGGGGTCGTCCACTGGTGCGCCATTGGTCCGAGCGCCAATGGACGACAGGGCAGCGCCCCCAGCGGGTCGGCCGAGGCGAAGCCGAGGCCGAAACCCGCTCAGCCGCCCGCAATGAGCGCCGCGACGATGGCCCGCGCGCTGTCGCCGTTCCATTCCGCATCCCCCGACATGCGGGCGATCTCGCGGCCCTCGCGGTCGAGGATCACGCTGACCGGCAGGCCGAACACTCCCATCTCGCGCGCCAGCGCCTGCTTGGGGTCGAGGAGGATCGGCAGGCCCTCGACGCCGACCTCGCCGAAGAGCCGGGTGATCGCGGGCAGCGGGTTGCGGCCCGTGGCGATGGTCAGGACCTCGAAATCGGCGCCGCCGAAATCGCGGTTCAGCGCGTCGAGCGCCGGCAGCTCCTCGCGGCAGGGCGCGCACCAGGTCGCCCAGAAGTTCACCAGCACGAGCTTGCCGCGCCAGTCCGAGAGCCGCCGCTCGGCCCCGGCCGCGTCGGTGAAGGCGGTGTCGGGCGCGGCCGCCGGCTCGGTCGCGAACATCAGCTTCTTCATCGACCCGTCGCGCAAGGCCTCGAGCTCCGCGGTGCCGGCCAAGGCCGCATTTGCACCGAGCGCGAGGGCCGTGTAGAGGACCAGAAACGTGAACCAGCGCATATGAGCCTCCGGGGGCGAGAGAATGACCGACAAGACCCAGAACGCGATGTGGGGCGGGCGCTTCGCCGCCGGGCCGGACGCGATCATGGAGGCGATCAACGCCTCGATCGGATTCGACAAGCGGCTCTTCGCCCAGGACATCGCCGGGTCCCGTGCCCATGCGGCCATGCTCGCCGCGACAGGCATCCTCAGCGATAAAGACGCCGAGGCGATCCGGGAAGGGCTCCTCACGGTGTTGTCAGAGATCGAGACCGGAAAATTCGCGTTCTCGACCGCGCTCGAGGACATCCACATGAATGTCGAGGCGCGGCTCAAGGAGGTGATCGGCGAACCGGCCGGTCGGCTCCACACCGCGCGGAGCCGCAACGACCAGGTCGCGACCGACTTCCGGTTCTGGGTCCGCGACCAGGCGGACGCGGCGATCGAGGGGCTGACGGCGCTGCAAAAGGCGCTTCTTGTGCAGGCCGAGGCCGGCGCGGATTGGGTGATGCCCGGCTTCACCCATCTGC
>JBFKMA010000157.1:0-5935 GCA_041630175.1 Albidovulum sp. | reverse complement strand
TCGGTCGAGAGGATCTCGCAGGCCAGAAGGTTGGCCTCGCCGATGAAGTCGGCGACGAAGGTGTCGGCGGGGGCGTCGTAAAGCTCGCGCGGCGTGCCGATCTGCGCGATCCCGGCGTTGCGCATCACCACGATCTCGTCGGAGACGGCGAGCGCCTCCTCCTGGTCATGGGTGACGTAGACCACGGTCAGGCCAAGCTTCTGCTGGATCTCCCTGATCTCGTCGCGCACATGGCGGCGCAGCTTGGCGTCGAGATTCGACAATGGCTCGTCGAACAAGAGCACCTGCGGTTCGAGCACCAGCGCGCGCGCCACCGCGACGCGCTGCTGCTGGCCGCCCGACAGTTCCGACGGCAGGCGGTCGCCGAACCCGTCGAGACCGACGAGCGAGAGGCCGGCATCCGCACGCTCCAGCGTCCCGGCCCGGTCGAAGCCGGAGAACCGGAGCCCGAAGCAGACATTCTCGAGAACCGTCATATGCGGAAAGAGCGCGTAGGACTGGAACACCATCGACACGTCGCGGTCGGTCGCGGGCAGCGTCGTCACGTCCTTGTCGCCGATGAGGATGCGGCCCCTGGTCGCCATCTCGAGCCCGGCGATGATCCGCAGGGTCGTGGTCTTGCCGCAGCCCGACGGGCCAAGCAGCGTCACGAGCTTCCCGGGCTCGATCCGCAAGGAGATGTCCTTCACCGCCACCACCTTGCGGCCATAGATCTTGGTGACGTTCTCGAAGACGACCGAAGCGGCTTTCGAGCTTACTTTCGCCATGTCAGGACGCCCGCTGTTCATGGGCGAGCCGGCGCCCGATCCTGGTTCTGCCCACCGCCAGTTGCAGCAGCCCGACCGCCGCCAGCATCACGAAGATCAGCGTCGTCGAATAGGCGATGGCGAGACCGTAATCGTTGTTCTCGACCCGGCCGATGATGTAGCTCGTGGCCATGTCGTAGCGGGCCGAGACGAGGAAGATCACCGCCGAGATCGCGGTCATGGCGCGCACGAAGCTGTAAACCAGCGCGGCGAGGATCGCCGGGCGCAGAAGCGGCAGGATGACGCGCCGGAAGGTCTGCCAGCTGTTCGCGCCCAGGGTCAGCGCGCTTTCGTCGAGCGAGCGGTCGATCTGGCTCATCGAGGCGATGCCGGCGCGCACGCCCACGGGCATGTTGCGGAAGATGAAGCTGATGACGAGGATCAGGCCGGTGCCGGTGATCTCGATCGGCGGCACGTTGAAGGCGAGGATGTAGCTCACGCCGATCACCGTGCCGGGGATCGCGAAGGACAGCATCGTGCCGAACTCGAAGCTGCGCTTGCCGGTGAAGTTCTGGCGGGTCAGCAGATAGGCGGTGACGAGGCCCACGGCGGCGGTCAGCGGCGCGGCCACGGTCGCGATCAGAATCGTCGTCCAGAAACTGTCCCAGGCCGAGCCGGTCCAGCGGATGCCGCCGTCCTCCAGTTGGACGGAGAACGCGGTGACGTAGTGCTTGAAGGTCAGCGTGTTGTCGACGCCCCAGAGCTGCACGACCGAACCGTAGAGGATCATTCCGTAGATGATCAGCGTGAAGGCCGCCCAGGCCGCCGCGATCGCGTAGACCGGCACCGCGAGCCCGGCGGGCATTTCGGGATGTACGCCGGCATCGCCCTTGCCGGTGACGGTGGTGTAGCTCTTCCGGCCGAGCCAGAAGCGCTGGACGTAGAACGCCGCGAGCGTGAAGCCGAGAAGCACCATCGCGAGGATCGCGGCCCTTCCCTGATCATATTGCGCCCCGACGATGGCGAAGAAGATCTCGGTTGACAGGACGTCGAAATTGCCGCCGAGCACGAGCGGGTTGCCGAAATCGGCCATGCTCTCGATGAAGCCGAGAAGGAAGGCATTGGCAAGGCCGGGCCGCATCAGCGGCAGCGAGACAGTCCGGAAGGTCTGCCAGCGGTTGGCGCGCAGCGTCTGCGCCGCCTCCTCCATCGACGGCGACACGCCCTCGACGACGCCGATGAGCACGAGGAAGGCGATCGGCGTGAAGGCGAGGACCTGCGCGATCACGAGGCCCGGCAGGCCATAGACCCAGCGCGTCGGCCGCACCCCGAGGAGGTCCGCAACCCAGGTGGTGACGGCCCCCGACAGGCCGAAGAGCAGGATGATCGCGAGTCCGATGACGAAGGGCGGCGTGATGATCGGCAGCACCGTGAGCGCCCGCAGGCCGCGCTTGAAGCGGAAGCCCGAGCGGGTGAGCACCAGCGCGAAGACGAGGCCGAGCGCCGTGGTGATGACGCCGACCAGCACCGCGAGGAAGAAGGAGTTCCAAGCCACGCCGCAGCGGGTTCCGGTAAGGCAGCCGAGGCCCCAGATGCGGTCGTCGAAGAACTTCGACAGGAACACCAGCGCGGAATAGCCGCCCTCATCGGTGACGAAGGCGGTGACCAGCATCTTGGCGATGGGAAAGAAGACGAAGATCGTCACCACCGCGATCACCCCGCCGATGGCGCCGGTGACGAACACGTCGCCATTGATCGCGCCCCGGGCGGCGATGCCCTGGGTGAACAGAAACAGCAGCGCCGAGGCCACGACCAGCCCGCCATAGCCCATGCCGAACTGCCGGTCGCCTAAGGGACCGAACAGCGCCCCGAGCCAGTCCGCGCTCCAGCCGCGGATGCCGATGCCGAGACCCTGCGCGGTGAGCCAGGCGCAGCCGAACCCGCCGGCCGCCAGCAGCACCAGGGCGAAGGCCGGCTCGGTCTTGCGACGCCGCAGCACCAGAAGCGGCGCGAGGAGCGCCGGCAAGAGCGGCAGGAGCCAGGGCTTTTCGCCCTGCGCCAGAAGGAACGCGGCCGGCGCGTAATCGCTGCCGACCGGCCAGCCGTCGAGGAGCCATTCGAAGGTCCAGAAATCCTCGACGCCATACCAGGGCAGAAGACCGAATCCGACCCACCCGGCGAGGGTCCAGAAGACCAGGACCGGATGGGCGGTTCGCTCTGACGTGGCGGCGCGCAAGGCGCCTACTGCGGCAGGGTGGAGACGTCGCTATCCCACTTGGCCAGCAGCCGCTTGCGCTCGTCGCTCGAGCCGTACTTCTTGAAGTCGTAGTCGATGAGCTTGATCGAGGCGAGGTCCGGCGCCTTGTCCGAGGTCTTCGCGCCCATGTTCGACGGCACCTGGAACGCATTCACCTCGAGCGCGAGATTCTGCGCCTCGGCGGTCAGCGCCCAGTCGTAGAACTGCCTGGCCTCGTCGAGGTTGCGCGCGCCGGCGATGATCGACATCGAGCCGATCTCGTAGCCGGTGCCCTCGCAGGGCGCCACGGTCACGACCGGGAAACCCGCGACGGTCTGGGCCACCGCGTCATGCATGAAGACGATGCCGACCGTGGTCTCGCCGCGGCCCGCCGCTTTGATCGGCGCGGAGCCCGACTTGGTGTACTGGTTCACGTTGGCATGGAGCCGCTTCATGTAGCCGAAGCCGCCCTCTTCGCCGAAGAGCTGCACCATCGTGGCGAGTGTCGTATAGGCGGTACCCGAGGAGTTCGGATTGGCGATCTGGACGTGGCCCTTGAATTCGGGCTTGGTCAGGTCCTCCCAGCATGTCGGCTCGGACAGGCCGTTCGCGGCCAGAATTTCCGAATTGTAGCCGTAGCCGAGCGCGCCGGAATAGATCCCGATGGTGCGGTCGCCTGCGCTTTCGGCCTGCGAGATCGCCCAGGGATGAAGCTGGTCGCGCAGCGGCGAGACGTAAGCCTCGGTCAGGCCCTCCTCGGCCGCCTGGAGATGCGGGTCGCCGGTGCCGCCCCACCAGACGTCGCCCTTGGGGTTGGACGCTTCCGCCCGCACCTGGGCGAAGGTCTCGCCTGAGGACTTGCGGGTCATGTCGACGTCGATGCCCGTCGCGGCTTCGAAGCCGCGGGCCATGACCTGGCACCATTCCTCCTGTGCCGCGCAGTAGAGGTTGAGGTTGCCGTCAGCTTGCGCCGCGCCGCCGGCCGAGATGGCCAGCAAAGACAGTCCGACTGTGAATTTGCGCATTGAATCCCTCCCGATTTTAAAGAAATTGCTAGAGTTTCTTGACAGGTTAAGTGCGTGCCTGCCTTGTGGCAAGGCGGCATTTCGGGGCCGCCGCCCCTCTCTCGGTGGTGTCCCGGCCACCGCCACCCGTCCGGCGATCGCCCGCGCGCGCTCATCCGCCGAGAAGCAGCACTCCCAGGAACACCACGGACACGCCGGCCCATTCCGGCAGGCTCATCGGCTCCTTCAGGATCAGCCGCGCGAGAATGATCGTGACCACGCCGAAGATCGAAGTGGTGACGGCGGCGAATTCGGGGTTGGGCAGGGTGCCGGCGAACGTGACCAATCCGAGGGCCGTCGCGTCGAGCAGGCCCATCCCGGACAGGATGCCGAGATGCGCCGCTCCGCGCGGCAATCGCGGTGCCTGCAGGACCAGCAACCCGAGGACAAGCGTGACCGCGGTCACCCGTGTGAGCATCAGGACCGGCCAGTCGGCGCCCACCCGGGTCGCGGCCTGACCGAGCGCGAAGGTCGCCGCGAACCCGATGCCCGCAACCATGGCCCAGGCAATCGCCAGAACGCGCTTCCGCGCATCATCCTCCGGATCCGAAAGGATCGCGACCAGCGTGACGCCGAGGATGATGACCGCGACCGCGAGCCACTGGCCGGGCAGGATCTCGGTTCCCGAGACCGCGGCCCAGCCGACCGACAGGATCGGGTAGGCGCCGATGATCGGCGCCACCAGTTTCACCGGCCCCTCGGCGAAGGCCCGGTAGAGACCGATGCAACCCACCACATAGGCCGCGCCCGAGACCGCGCTGAGCGCGGTCGCCCGCACCGACATGCCTTGCCAATCCCCCCAGAGGATGGCGAAGGGCAGGCAGGCGGCGGTTCCGATCGACAGCACCGTGAACAGCGCCGTGACGACGGCGATCCTCTGGCTGACATGGCGGACGAGAAGATCGTGCACCCCCCAGGCCAGGGCCGCCCCCAATCCGAGAAAGACGCTGGTCATGTGATCGGACCGGTTGGATCTTGGATCTGCTGGGGCATGGGAATGGCTTGAATCCGTGGCGCGACCTTGGTATTCTTTGCAGTAAAATTACTTTCAATCAAGGAATATCCCGGTGCCGCACCGCATGGATGCGGATCAAGGCGCGGATCGCCGGGCAAGGCCAGCCTGTCGCGGGGAAACGAATGACCCAGAGGATGATCGATCGTATCGGCGGTGAGACGGCGCTGCGCAAGCTCGTCGAGGACTTTTACGACCTCGTCGAAATTTTGCCCGAGGGCGAAACGCTGCGCAAACTGCATCTGCGGGGGCATGGTCTCGACCATGTCCGCACCGAGCAGTTCAATTTCCTCAGCGGATTCCTCGGCGGCCGGCGGTATTACGAGGAAAAACACGGCCATATGGATGTGAAGCAGATGCATGCGCACATTCCGATCTCGGTCCAGGATGCCGAGGACTGGCTGAGTTGCATGGACAAGGCGCTGGCCCAGAACGGGCTCGAAGGGCCCGAGATCGAGCGGCTGCGCGGGATCTTCCGGCGCGTCTGCATGCTTCTCGTCAACGATCTCGCGGAATGGGGGATGCCGGCGAAGGCGACCTCGGCCTAGGCGCCGATCATCAGTATCTGGACGTCTGCGACGTTTGTGCCTGTTGGTCCTGTCGTGAGGAGGTCTTGGGCGGCGTCGAGGGCCCTGTGGCTGTCGTTGTTGGCGAGGAGGGTGTCGGGGTTTTCGCCTGCGGCGCGGATGCGGGTTGCGGTTCCGGCGTCGGTCAGGCCGCCGGCGGCGTCGGTGGGTCCGTCGCGGCCGTCGGTGCCGCCGGAGAGGAAGGCCCAGGGCCGGGCGAGGTCGGGCATGGCGAGGGCGGTGCGGAGCGCGAGTTCCTGGTTGCGGCCGCCGGTGCCGGTGCCTTTGAGGGTGACGGTGGTCTCGCCGCC
>JBFKMA010000156.1:0-5981 GCA_041630175.1 Albidovulum sp. | reverse complement strand
GGGTTCGCGCGCGGGTTCGAGTCGCTGCCATGTAACCGGGAAACCCGACAGGTCGAGCCCGGCGATCACCTCCGCTCGCCCGACCACCGCCGCAACCGCCTCGCCCCGGAAACGGGCAGCGGCCTCGGCATAGACCGGCTGGTCGATGAAGCCCGGGATGACGCCGAAGCGGTTCTCGCCCGACACGTCCTTCGCGGTCAGGATCAGGTCGAGCCCCTTCGCCGCCCGCCAGCCTTCGAAGTCGCCGAAGGCGAAGCGGCAATGGTCCTCGGGCGCGCGAATGACCTTCAGAACCAGCGCGTCAGGCGGCGCCGCGTCGTCGCCGAAGACCTCGCGGCCCGCGATCTTGCGCGCACCATCGACCCGGGCGATCCCGGCGCCGACCGCGCCTGTCGCGGCGACGGGCACCGCCGCGCCCATCACCGCGTCGATGATCTTGCGGTAGCCGGTGCAACGGCAAAGCACGCCGCCCAGAGCGTCCTCGACCTCCACCTCGCTCGGCGTCGGATTGTCCCGTAACAGGGCCAGAGCCGAGACCATCATCCCCGGCGTGCAGATCCCGCATTGCGCCGCGCCGTGGGCGAGGAACGCCTCGGAAAGCCTTGCGAAAAAAGGATGATTTTCCCGCATCCCGGCAAGCGTCTCGACCCGCCTTCCCGCGACCCATCCGGTCGAGGTGATGCAGGAACAGACCGGCGCGCCGTCCACCAGCACCGTGCAGGCGCCGCAGTCGCCGGCATCGCAGCCGACCTTCACATCGCGGCAGCCGAGGTCGCGGCGCAGCACCGTCGCCAGCCGTTCCAACCCGCCGCCATGCCGGACCGGGCGGCCGTTCAGCGTGAAGGCGATGTCAGTCATGCCCCGTCCCCCATCCGTGCAGCATCCGTACAGCCAGCGTACATACAGCGTCCCGACGATAGGCGGCCGAGCCGCGCACGTCGTCGATCGGCGCGAGGTCCGCGAAATGCTCCGCCCGCACCACCCCTCCGAGCGCGCCGCGCTTGCCGACCAGATCGCGCTCCAGCGCGCCAAGCCGCATCGGCACCGGCGAACAGGCCCCGGCCGCGATCCGCGCCTCGGCCACGCGTTCGCCGTCGAAGCGCAGCACCGCCGCGAGCGAGGCGATCGAGATGACCAGGTAGGCGCGGCTGCCGAGCTTCGCGAAGCCCGAGCGCACCACTCCCTCGACCTGCGGCACGAGGATCGCCGTCATCAACTCGTCGGGCCGCAGCGCCGTCCGGCGGTTTCCGGTCACGAAATCGCCGAGCGCCACCACCCGCCGGCCCGAGGCCGAGGCAAGCTCCACCGAGGCGTCGAGCGCCATCAGCACCGGCACCCCGTCGGCCGCCGGCGAGGCGTTGCAGATGTTGCCGGCGAGCGTGCCGGTGTTCTGGATCTGCACCGAGCCGACCTGTCTGCCCGCGACCTTCAGCCCGTCGAAGGCGGGCGGCAGCTCGGCAGCGCATAGCTCCGCCCAGGTCACGCCCGCGCCGATCCGCCAGTGACCGCCCTCGCGCACGATGCCCTTCAGGTCCGGCAGGGCGGTCACGTCGAGCACCCGCCCCGGCGCCGGCCGGTCGCCGAGCGCGGGGAACAGATCGGTGCCGCCCGCGAGCACGACGGAAGCGGCCTCGGCCAGATGGCCCAGAGCCTCATGGAGTTCGCGCGGCCGAAACACCGTCATCGCATGCCCTCAGCGCAGCCCGTCCTTGCCCTCGGCCTCCTCGTGGGTCAGCCCGCCGACGCGCGGCAGCGGCCTTCCGCTGTCGGTCACCGCGACCGCGACGAGGATCTCGTCGGCGCGCGGCGCGTCGTTGACCCTGACCTCCATCCCGTCGAAATGCGAGCGCACATAGGCGGCGTCCTTGTGGCCCAGGGGCACGTCCAGCGGATGCCCCATCGGCCCGCGCTTCTTGTTCGACGGCACCAGCGCCGCGCCCTTCTCCACCGCCGCGCGCAGCGGCTTGCCGAGCCGCGGGTGCAGGATCGCGGCGGCATGCTCCAGCTCGCCGTTCTCGCCGACGAGCGCGGCCTTGCCGTAGCTCTGCGCCTCCTCCGGCCGGATGCCGAGCGCCTTGACGCAGGCCTCGCCCAAGAGCCCGCCAAGCTCCTCGCCGATCGCCATCAGCGTTTCAAGCTCGGCCTCGTAGCGCCCCGCGAACGGGTTCTCGATCACCGCGATGGCGGCGGCGCGGCGGGTGGGCGGGCTGATCTCCCGGCCCATCTCGGTCCGGACCTCCTCGACCACGGTGACGATCTTGCGGATCTTCGCTTGTCCCATCACGTCTCCTCCATTGCCAAGTCCGCACCGACCGAACGCACCGCGCCCTGCGCCGCCAGAAAGACCGCCCGCGCCCGACCCAAGGCGAATGCCTCGCGCGCCCGCGCGAATCCCGCTTCGAGCGCCGCTTCCTTCTCGGCCGCGCTCAGCGGCGCGACCGCCACCGTCACCGGACGGTCGCCAAGATCGCTGTCGGGCGCAAGATCGCGGGCCGGGCGGCGCGTGACCTTCGCGGATCCCGGCAGATCGACCGCATTGGCGATCATCGTCGCGGCCGCGTCGGCCTCGGCGGCGGTCGCGGCTAGCACCGTCACCGCGTCGGCGATGCCGAACGAATAACTGCGCCCCCGCCAGCCGCTGGTCGCGATGCCGCCGATGCCGTCGCCTGCGCCGATCCCGATCACGGCGGCCGCGCGCGCGTCCGGCGCTCCCTCCGAAATCCCGATCCGGTAGCGTTGGCCGCCGCCGAGATGGAGGGCGATGTCGCCGCCATTGTTGACCACCACGCGGTCCAGTTCGCCGCCCGCGAGCGCGGCGGCAAGGATGTGGTCGGCGACGGCGCCTGCGACCGCGGCCATCGGCGTGACGAAGCGGGGCGCGAAGGGCGCGACCGCCGCCGCCATGCGCCGCGCGACCGGGCCTTCGGGCCACTCCATGCCGGGGCCGGCCGGCGCCCGCAGGAGCGGCAGTTCGGCGACGAGCGCCTCCAGGAGTCCGTCGAAGGCCGAGGCCGCCCGCGCCTCGGCGCGCGCCACCGCGTCGGCCGGACCGGCCAGATCAAGGATCAGGTCGATCGGTCCCTGCACCAGCCGCAGCCGGCCGCTGCCCGGAACCCGGCCCGCCCAGGGCCGATGTCCGCCGCGCGACGGCCGGGCGGCGTCTGCACATGGAACCACGGGGACGGTCATCGGCACTCCTTCCGGTCTCCCATCGGGCGCCGCCGTGTTGCGGCGCAAGACTCACCTTGGATTACGGCTCCGGTTTTGTTTGCTGTCAAACAATTTCAGATCAACTTTGCCACGGTCGCGCCTGCGTGACTTGTCTTTGCCGGCCCAGTCCTTAGAGTTTTCCCGAAAACGCGCATCAACCAGAGCGCGCAGGGGAAGGGATCCGGGTGACGGAAACGCCGAAATATCGCCTCGAGGACCAGATCGGCTTCAAGCTCCGCCTGGCCAACCAGCGGCATGTGGAGATCTTCGCGGCCGAGATGCCGGATCTCACGCCGCGGCAATTCGCGGTCATGGCCAAGCTGCTCGACGAGGGCACGCTCTCGCAGAACCATCTCGGCCGGCTCGTCGCGATGGATGCGGCCACGACCAAGGGCGTGGTGGAGCGGCTGGCGAGGAAGGGCCTGATCGCCACGATCCCGTCGCCCACCGACCGCCGGCGCGTGGAGATCTCGCTGACCGGGGCCGGCCGCGCGCACATGCAGGGTGCCGTCGCCACCGCCGCGCGAATCTCCGAACGCACCGCGCGCAACCTCAGCCCGCGCGAACTCGCGCGGCTGCTGGCGCTCCTCGACAAGCTTTGAGGCGACCGCTCTTTCGGGAAGGGAGAGAGTGGTGCGGTTGAGAAGACTCGAACTTCCACGGGGGTTAGCCCACAGCGACCTCAACGCTGCGCGTCTACCAATTCCGCCACAACCGCACCGGGCCCGGGAGATGCCCCCGGGCGAGGTGGGCGCTTCTTAGCCAAAGCCTCCGGCGATGTGAAGGGGGATTTTCGGGGTTTCGCAAAAAAGAGCGCGCCGGCGATCCGGCGCGCTCCGATCCCTCGGCGAAGCTCAATCGCGGAACAGGAGGAACGGCAGTTGCGCGGCCAGCGGCAGCGCGCCGAGCTGCTCGGCGCTGACCGTGACCTCGCCGCCAGCCGCCGCCGGGACGGCTTCGGCGGTCGCAGTCTCGGCGCCCGTTTCGGGAAGCGCGAAGCTCGGCAGCGCCGCCTGGTCGTCGCGGCCGGCGATCGCGTAGGCGGCCTTGCGCACGAGTTGCATGCGCTCCGGCTGGCCTGGCGCGAAGGGCACCGTGCCGGCCTGGTCGGCCGCCGCGATCGCCATGTCGTACCAGTCGAAGGCGAGGTCGACCCGCCGCGCGGCGCCGAAGCCCTGGCTCAGGTGATGGCCGAGAAGCTCGCCATAGGCGCCCTCGCCCAAGGAGGCGAGCAGCAGCGCCGAGGATACCGCCACATCCATGCTGTCCTCGGCATAGCCGACCGAGAGGCAGATCTTGGCGGTCGCCGCAAGCTGCGCCGGCGCCATGCCGGTACCGAGCGCGAAGCCGCGCACATCGGCGATCACGGCGTCGGCAGGCTCGAGCGACAAGGCCGCCACCTCGGCCTTCATCGCCGGGCCGAAGCCCGCGCATTGCGCCGCGATATCCGCCTTGGTCACGCCCGGCACCTTGGCCGCCATCTCCTCGCCCTCGGCGATGGCGAAGCTGCGCACGAGGCAGAACTGCTCGCCGAGCGCGGTCATCGGATCGGTCATCGTCGCCACCGTCATGTAGCCGCCGCTGGTCGAGGCCATCAGCCCGACCCGGTTGCAATGCGAGGCGAGCGAGGCCTCGACCGCGCCGCCGCCGAGGAAGGTCGGCAGGCCCGGCGCCTGAGGATCTGCCTCGGGCTCGGGCGCCAGCGCCTCGGTCACTGGGGCGGTGTCGGGCGCCGGCGCGGCCGGGGCCACGACGGTCTGGCCCTGCGGCGCGATGCCGGCCGCCTCGTCGCGCCACTGGAGCAGCAGCCCGCGCGTGCCGAGCGGATGGCTCGCGGCCATCTGCATGGTCGTCGCGCCACCGGCCACGGCTCGGTGGTAGGAGGTGATGAGCAGGTTGCGTTCGTAATCGGTCAGGTAGCCGGTCGCCGGGTAGCCGAGCGTCGCCTGGTATTGCGAGATCGCGGCGCGGGAATTGCGGCCGAGCACGCCGTCGGGGGTGCCGGCGGGATAGCCGAAATAGTTCAGCGCCACCTGGGTGTCGCGGTTGGCGGCGCGCTCGGCCGAGGTCACGCCGGAACTGTAGGAGCGCCGCACCACGGTGCGCTGCTTGTTCTTGTTGGCCTCGTTGACGATCGCGCCGCCGACGATGCCGCCGATGATGCCGCCGACGATCGCGTCGCCGCCATCGGCGAGGACCGGGCCAGCCGGCGCCAGTGCGAGGGAAGCCGTCACGGAGATCGTTGCAATACGTTTGGTGAACATCGCGTCTCTCCTTTCAAACGGAATGGCTCCGCCGCCCCGGTGGAACCGGGTCAAGGCAGGAGGATCGGGAAATGCGCCTCACAGTGTGAACCTGCGGCGACGGCCTGACAATGACTTATCGCCCCGACATCCGGGTCGGGACATCCATGGGCAGACTGACCGGGATAGCCCGCCACCGGTGGTAGAGCCACCTCAGACCTGCCGCGCCGTTCCGGCCGGAACCGGGGCGCTGCCTGCGTGATCGGTCGCCATGGCGGAATCATGCACCGCCGCCGTCACGAAGGATGCCAGCAACAGGCCAGCGATCAGAAGGGCGGCCCCCGCCGCCACGTGAAAAACGCTCATCTCCGTCTCCAATGCATCACAATCAAAAAACCCCGTGAAATCGCTCGGGGAACGGATTATGCCCACGATCATGCACCGCGAACCCCGCCCCGGACAGTCCGGAATTCCCGCCCCGGCGGCCTGCAACACGGAGACGACATGGTCGAGTGGCTGACGAGCCCC
>JBFKMA010000155.1:0-6051 GCA_041630175.1 Albidovulum sp. | reverse complement strand
TGCTGCATCGAATGCGGCAAGCCCTTCGGGGTGAAATCGACGGTCGAGAAGATCATGGAGAAGCTCGCCGGCAAGCATGCGATGTTCACCGACAGCGCCGCCGGCCGTCTCATCCAGATGTGCGACGATTGCCGCATCCGGGCGCAGTATCATTCCGAAGCCAACCCCCTCGCGGCCGGCGAACGGCCGAAGCCGCGTACCACCGACGACTACCTCTCGAAACGCCGTGATCACTGATGACGCTGTCAGCGGCTGAAGATATCCGCCCCCAGATCCGCTGCCGGAACGCCGGCGACATAGGCCTGCAGGGCCGCGACCTCGTCCGGCGTGATCTCGACCGGGACGATGGGCGGCGGGCGCGCGGGGTCGAAGGGCGGGCTGATCCCCTCGACCTGCAGGAAGGCGGGATGGGGGTTGAGCGTGTAGAACGCCGTGAACCGCTCCACCCAGTCCGGCAGCGCCTTCAGCGCCGCGAAGGAGGGCGTGGAGCCGAGCGTCATGCCGGTCAGTTCCGGCGCGATGCGGTGGCAGCGCGCGCAATGCGTCTCGGCCACCTTGCGGCCGAGCCCGGCGTCGCCTTCGAAGGCCAGCTTTTTCTCAACCTTCACTTCCGGCGGCCGGGTGAAGGCAAGGCCGTCCGGCGGCTGGTAGGCCACGACGGTGTTCTGGCCCACATCCGAGGCAAGCCAGTCGGCGAAACGCCGCGCGGCGGCATTGTCGTTGTCGAGGATCAGCGCGTAGAACGTCGCGCCCCGCGCCAATACCGGCGGCGCGTCCCCGGCCTCGACGAGCCGCGCATCGGCATTGGCCGCGACGATCTCGGCGCGCCGGCCGGTCTTGAGCGCGAAGCGCGGCAGGATATAGTCGAGAAGCCCGCTCGCCGCGATGTCCTCGGCCACGGACAGCCCGAATTCCTTCGCCTCCTCGGCCCGCAGCGGCAGGGCCGTGAAGATGAGGATGACAAGGGCCGTCGGTATCCGCATCGCGCGCGCCTTTCGGCGGCTAGGCTAGTGACGGGGCGCGCCAGCGGTCAACCGTCAAGGAAAGGGAAGCCCGATGGACGATGATTTCAACATGTCGATGCGCAAGTTCCTCAAGCAGGTCGGCGTGACCTCGCAGCAGGCGATCGAAAAGGCAGTCCGCGAAGCCGGCGCCGGGGCGAAGGGCAAGACCTTCCAGGCCAGGGTCGTGCTGACCATCGACGGGCTCGACATGGAGCATGTCGTGACCGGCAAGATCACCGGACCGGCCGCATGAACGCGACGCGCGACGCGGTCCTGGACGTGCTCAAGGGCGTCGCCGATCCGATGGGCGGCGGCGACATCGTGAGCGCGGGCATGGTCCGGGCGCTGACGGTCGAGGGCGCCACCGTGCGCTTCGTGCTGGAAATCGACCCGGCCCGCGCGACGCGGATGGAGCCAGCGCGCGCCGAGGCTGAGGCCAAGCTGAAGGCCATGCCGGGGGTCGAGGCGGTGTCGGTGGTCATGACCGCGCACAGTGCCCCTACCCCGCCCGACCTGAAGCTCGGCGCGAAGCCGAAGCCGCAGGGCCCCGAAAAGGTGCCGGGCGTCGACCGCATCGTCGCAATCGCGAGCGGAAAGGGCGGCGTCGGCAAGTCCACCATCGCCGCCAATCTCGCCGTGGCGCTCGCCGCCGAGGGGCGGCGCGTCGGGCTACTCGATGCCGATGTCTACGGACCCTCGCAGCCCAGGATGCTCGGCGTCTCAGGCCGGCCCGCCTCGCCCGACGGCAAGACGATCCTGCCGCTCAGGAATCACGGCGTGACGCTGATGTCGCTCGGGCTGCTGACGCAGGAGGACGAGGCCGTGGTCTGGCGCGGACCGATGCTGATGGGGGCGCTGCAGCAGATGCTGTTCCAGGTCCAGTGGGGCGCGCTCGACGTGCTTCTGGTCGACCTGCCACCCGGCACCGGCGACGTGCAGATGACGCTGACGCAGAAGGCCGAGGTCGCGGGCGCGATCATCGTATCGACGCCGCAGGACATCGCGCTCATGGACGCGCGCAAGGGCATCGACATGTTCCGCAAGATGGGCACCCCGATCCTCGGCATGGTCGAGAACATGGCCGTGCATGTCTGCTCCAGATGCGGGAACGAGGAGCACATCTTCGGCCATGGCGGCGTCCGCGCCGAGGCCGAGAAGCTCGGCGTGCCGCTTCTGGCCGAAATCCCGCTGCATCTCGACATCCGCACCGCTTCGGACGGCGGCGCGCCGGTGGTCGTGTCGAAATCCGCCTCTCCCCAGGCCCGCGCCTTCCGTGATCTGGCGCGGCGGCTCATCGGAGACGGCAACGCATGAACCAGGCGCCGGTCTTTCCTCCGCTGATGAAAGGCCTTGCCGCGGGGCCGGCGAACCCCCTCTCCATCGCCTGCGAGGAGGCGCGGCGCGGCACAGATGCCGGGCTCCTCACCTGGTCGGTGGCGCCAGAGCGGCTCCGTGCCGCGCTGGTGCTCGCGCCGGAGACCGCGCTCGAACCGGCGATGGCCGGGTTCGTCGCCTGCGCCGTCGGGGTCCAGAACGCGCTCGGCGCGCTCGCGCCCCCTGAAACCGCCGTCGATCTCGAATGGTCGGGCGGCATCCGGCTCAACGGCGCGCTGGCCGGCGGGCTGAGCGTCGCCGCGCCGACCCGCGATCCGGCGGAGGAGCCCGATTGGCTCGCCGTCGGGCTGGAGCTTGCGCTTGCGCTGCCGCCCGGCCGCGAGCCCGGCGAGATGCCCGACCGCACCGCGCTCGATCAGGAGGGCTGCGGCGGGCTCGACCCCATCCGCATCCTCGAAGCCTGGTCGCGCCATGCGCTCGTCTGGCTCAACACGCTCGACGACGCGCAGGGCCGGGCCGATCTTCACCGCGAATGGCGGGGCCTCGCCTGGAAGCTGGGCGAGACCGTCACGGTCGACGTTGATGGAACGCGGGCGGAGGGCATCTTCGTCGGCACTGACGAGAATTTCGGGATGCTTCTGAAGACCGACGGCATGACCCGGCTCATCCCGCTTTCCACGCTGATCGAAGAGGCCTGACATGCATTTCGCCCGCGCCATCCATTTCGACGAGAGCGACATGAACGTCTTCCACAACGCCGCGCGGACCGGCGAATGGGCGATCTCGGGCGGGTTCGAGTTCTCGAACTGGGGCGAGGCCGACCTCGTCGGCAAGGCGCGGCAGGCCTTCGCCAATGGCTGGCTCGGGATCGAGACCTTCGGCCGCGTCACCTTCGTCGCCGTCACCCGCATCGAACCGGCGGAATACGAAGCGCTGACCCGCCGCCTCGCCGAGCATTTCGTCGCGGTCTACGGCGCGCCCTCGGTCGAGGCCGCGCTGCCGGTCGCAAAGGAGGAAATGGCGCAGATGGCCGAGCTTTGCGACGATCACGCGCCGAACACGGTGCTCACCGTGCTGCGCGAGCTGACCGAGGCCGGCGTGCGCGAGCAGTACCGCTTCATCGAGGCGACCGCGGCCGGGCTGGACCAGTTCGCCATCCACGGCGAAATCGAGGAATAGCGGCCTCGGAGGGCGCCTCGTCCGGGGCGATCCGGTGCAGGATCGCGACCGGATGACGGCTCACGCCGCGCGCCCTCGAAGCAGTCCCGCGGCCACCGCGAGTCCGGCAAGCGCGGCATCGCGGCCAGAGACGACGGCGGCGCGAAGGCCCTGCGTGGCCAGCGCGGCGCGATAGGCCTCCGCCACCTCCGATGCACCGATGACGACCACTTCCTGACCGAGCCAATAGGGTCGCGCGGCGGCAAGCTCGGCCCCGATCAGCAGCCCGGACAGCCGCGCCCGCGCGGCCGTTCCGCCGAGATCCCGCAGAAGCGTCTCGGCCCTGAGCCGGAACAGCTGCGCGGCAAGGCGCTCGGGCCGCGCTTGCGCATCCTCCAGGCCCTGCCGGAACGCCGCGTCGTCCCAGCCCTCGGCCGCGATCCCGTGGCGCAGCACCGACTGCCCTCCGAGAAGCGCGAAAAGCTCGCCCGTCATGAAGGTCTGGAACGAGACGACCTCGCCGGCGCTCAGCTGGGCCCATTTCGAATGGGTGCCGGGCAGGCACAGCACCCCGTCCCAGCCGGGATGCCGGGCGAGGAATCCGGCGATCTGGGTCTCCTCGCCGCGCATCACATCGGCGGGCGCGGACTGGCACAGACCGGGCACGATGCGCAGCGAGATCCGGGGATCCGCGGTTGGCACCTCGACCATCGTATCGGGCTCGACCGGGGCGCAGGGCACGCTCCGATACGGCGCCTCCTGCCAGTCCTGCCGGCTTCCCACCGCACCGCAGGCCACGACCGGGGTTGCGCGGTCGGGCGCGAGATGCGCGCCCACGAGGTCGAGCAGCGCCGGCTCGAAGCCATCCTGGCCAAGCCGGGAAGTTCCGTCGCCCGAGACGTATTCCGCAAGCACCGCGCCGTCCTCGCCCAGAACGGTCGCGCGCAGATGGGTCGTACCCCAGTCGACGCCGATCCAGTGGGCGATCCCACCCGGCCCGCCCGCGCTTACGGAGGCGTTCTTCTCGTCGGGGCGGGCGGCATCGGGCATGGTCGGCTCTCCTGCTCCAACGGCTGTATCCCCGCGCTCAGCGAAGTCAAGACCGGCACGCACCGCGTGATCCGTAGAGACCGGGCGTGGAGCGGCCGTCAATCGCCGCCGTTCTTCTTGCCCCATGCCGATGACCAGAGGTCGAATCCCAGAAGCACGACCGTAAGGGCGATCACGATCGTGAGGTCGATCTCGAACACATACCAGCCGAGGATTCCGAGAAAGGCGGCGAAAACCAGAAACGCGATCGCTGACAGTGCCTTGTCCATTCCATCCTCCTCAGGTCACGTCGCCCGCGCGTCGAGCCAGTCGAAAAGCCAGCCCGCGCTACGCAGAAGCCGGCCGTCATTGCCGCGCGCGCCGACGAGCTGGACGCCCATCGGCATGCCGTTCCCGGCCGTGAGGACCGGGATCGTCACGGCCGGCGTGCCGACGAAGGTCCAGAGCCCGTTGAAGATCGGGTCGCCCGTCGTCGTCAGATCCGCCGGCGCCGGCCCCGGCGCGGCGGGCGTCAGGATCGCGTCGGCATGGGCGAAGATCTCGTTGAGCCCGGCATGGAGCACCTCGCGCCAGTCGAGCGCCGCGAGGTAATCCTTGGCGAGCGTCGCGCTGCCTTCCTGCAGCGCCTCCTGCAAGACCGGCGAGAGGTGCTCGCGCCCGGCCTTGGCGTAGCCGTAGTAGTTCCGCGCCATCTCGGCGAAGTTGATGCGGCGGCGGAGTTCCGCGGCATCGGCAAAGGCCGCGGGCAGCGCCACTTCGAAACACTGTCCCTCGCCGAGCGCGCCCGCGAGCTCCTCGAAGGCGGCGCGGGTCTCGGGGTCCGCCTCCTCCCAGCCCGGCGGCTTGACCAGCGCGAAGACCGGCGGCAGCGGCGGCGCGGCCGAAGCGATCTCCAGAAGTTTCGGATGCGGCGCGGGCATCGTCGCCGGATCGGCCGGGTCATGGCCGAAGAGCGCCTCGGCCAGAAGTGCGGCGTCACGCGGGTCGCGGCCGAAGACGCCCACCGTGTCGAGGCTCTGCGACTGCCGGAGGATGCCGGTGCGGGGGATCGCGCCGAAGCTCGGCTTGAAGCCGGTCACGCCGCAATAGGCGGCGGGCCGGATCACCGAACCGCCGGTCTGGATGCCGATCGCCAGGGGCACCATCCCCGCCGCCACCGCCGCCGCCGAACCGGCGGAGGAGCCGCCCGGCGTATGCTCCAGGTTGTGCGGGTTGCGGGTCGCCGAGGGATGCATGTAGGCAAGCTCGGTCGTCACGGTCTTGCCCATGATCACCGCGCCCGCGGCCTTCAGCCTTTCGACCACGAAGGCGTCCTTGTCGGGCACCCTGCCCTTGTCGATCGCGGTGCCGTTCGCGGTCGGGATGCGGGCGGTGTCGATGATGTCCTTCAGCCCGACCGGCAGGCCATGCAAGGATCCTGTCGGCCGCCCGGAGGCGCGGTGACGATCGAGCGCCTCGGCCTGGTGCAGGACGAAATCCTGATCGAGCCAGGCCCAGGCGCCGA